>PWLK01000079.1 GCA_003560545.1 Candidatus Woesearchaeota archaeon
CGCCGGTTTCATCGTGACTTCCCGTGATGACCTGGTGCGCACCAGCCGGACCCGCAACTGGCGCGAGCTGGATGAGGACACACTGCCCACCGACGTCACGGTGATCGTGCGGCGCTCCGACTACGACGCGATGAACAGCCGTCTGCACGACGGGGAAGAGATCGTCGTCGAGTTCGACCTCGACCACAACTTCGAAGTGGGACCGATCGAGAACTACAACACGATCGCCGAGATCCCGGGGACTCACTGGCCCGAAGAGGTCGTGATCGTCTCCGGCCACCTCGATTCCTGGGACGGGCCCGGTTCGCAGGGCACGACCGACAACGGAACCGGCTCGAGCGTGACGCTCGAAGCGGCGCGGATTCTCTCCGCCGTGGGCGCGGAGCCCAAGCGCACGATCCGATTCATTCTCTGGACCGGTGAGGAGCAGGGGCTCCTCGGTTCCCGCGCGTACGTCGAAGAACTCTCCGAAGAAGAGCGGGCCCGCATCTCCGCGGTCCTGGTCGACGACACCGGCACCAACCGGCAGGCGGCTCTCCAGTGTGTCGAGCAGATGGTGCCGATGCTCGAGTGGGCGCTCGAGCCCTCCAACTACGCCTTTCCCGACATGCCGGTGACGACCCGCCCCGGCGAGACGATGCGCACGCGCGGCGCCAGCGATCACGCCCCCTTCAACGCCGTGGGCATCCCCGGCTTTCTCTGGCGGAAGGAGGGACGCGTCCAGTACAGCTACGGCTGGCACACCCAGCACGACCGTCTCGAGCTGGCGGTCCCGGAATACCTCGTCCAAAGCTCAACCGTCTCCGCCCTCACCGCCTTCATGCTCGCAAATGCCGATGAACTGCTTCCGCGGGAAGTGGAGGAGGAGGAGGAGGAGGGAGAGGAAGAAGGGGAAGAGGAAGGGGTGAGGGTGAGTGACCAGGTGACGGAGTAACGGACGGGCAAAGTGACGGAGTGACGGAGTGACGAAGTGACGGAGGGGAGGCACGATCACCTTAACGACGTATGCGCCCCGCGGACAAAGGAGGGTGCCACGGCCAGCGACCAACGGGAGTCGGCCGTGCCGGATGCAACGACGATCACCCGACGAAAGTTGGGCGTCCCGTGGACAAAAGGAGGGTGCCACGGCCAGAGGGCCGAAGGGAGTCGGCCGTGCCGGATGCAACGACAATTACCCGACCGAAGTATGGCGCCCCGTGGACAAAGGAGGGTGCCACGGCCAGAGGGCCGCAGGGAGTCGGCCGTGTCAGATGGAAGGACGATCACCTTAACGACGCACGACGCCCAATGAACAAAAGGGGGTGCCACGGCCAGCGACCAACGGGAGTCGGCCGTGCGAGATGGAAGCACGATCACCCGACGAAAGCAGGACGCCCGGTGCGCGCCCACACTGCCGACTCGCTGCGCTCGCTGGCAGTGGCACCCTTCGCCTTCACTTCGTCACCACCCGACGAAAGCAGGACGCCCGGTGCGCGCCCACACTGCCGACTCGCTGCGCTCGCTGGCAGTGGCACCCTTCGGTGCGCACGGCGCCTGGTGGACGTCCGCATTGCCGACTCCCTTCGGCCCTCTGGCAGTGGCACTCTGTTTGTTCGCACGACGACTTTCTGGGGGGTACGGCATCCGGCTTTTCAGAACGAGAAGGAATCGATCACGAGTTCATCGTCACGGATCCCGCAGTACCAGCGCGCCGACGACCATCTCCACTCCGTCGGTGATTGAACCAGGCCGCGTTCCACCGGGTTGTTGTGGACGTAATTCAACTTCTCTTCATACTCTTCGGAGGTGTTGATATTGCGGTCGTATCCGCCGCCGGGTTGCCAGAACCTGGCCTTGCCTCGAGCATCCTTGACGCGAGCAAGGATCGGCGCATTGAGTGATCGCCACCGCTGAATCACCGATCGGGAGAACGTACTCTTCAGATCGTTCAATACTTTGCTGACGGGGCAATGGGGAAGATCGGGAATGAGCATGAGGTGAACATGCTCCGGCATGACAACCCAGGCGGTGAGCCGGAAACCTGTCCGCCGTCGACACCGTTCGAGGTGTTCAGTGAAGGCGTCCTTGATGGCGTTATTGTTGAAGAGAGGCAGACGCTGGTAGCAGGAAAAGGTGAGAAACCGAACCTCACCACACCGTTCGAATCGATGCCTTGTCTTCCGATACTTCTGCACAACACCATCATTGTAGTACTGCCACAGGGTCCCACGCAGGGTGCCACGGCCAGAGGGCCGAAGGGAGTCGGCCGTGCCGGATGCAACGACAATCACCCGACGAAAGTTGGGCGCCCCATGGACAAAAGGAGGGTGCCACGGCCAGAGGGCCGAAGGGAGTCGGCCGTGCGAGATGAAAGCACGATCACCCGACGAAAGCAGGACGCCCGGCGCGCGCCCGCACTGCCGACTCGCTGCGCTCGCTGGCAGTGGCACCCTTCGCCCCTTCGTCGCTTCGTCGCTCCGTCGCTTTCCCTCCGTCACTCCGTCACTCCCCCTCCGTGCTTCCGTGCCTCCGTGCCTCCTCCACCCCTCAACCCCTCCATCCCTCGACCCCTCTCACCCCCACTCCTCCAACAAACTCATCAGATCAAACACATCCACGACGCCGTCTCCGTTCAGATCCGCGGGGCATTCGATCGGGTCGGCGGGGCAGAGTCCCCAGGCGTCCAGGAGGATCAGCAGGTCGAAGACGTCGACCTGGCCGTCACCGTTGATGTCGGCGCCGGGGAGGGGCGGGTCGACGTCTTGACAGACGAGTTCCGAGGTGGTGATCTCGATGTTGTTGATCTGCCAGCCGCGGAAGGTGGAGAAGAACGTCGGCGCGGTGTTCATGCTCCAGCGCAGTTGGACACTCTGGCCGGCGTACGCGGTGACGTCTTGTGTGTGGGTCGCCCACGTCGCGGTGTTGTTGAACGCCGTTGCGGGGGCGGAGGTGCCCAGGAGCGAGAAGCTCGCGCTGTTGGA
>PWLK01000102.1 GCA_003560545.1 Candidatus Woesearchaeota archaeon
ATGAATCCCATCACCCTGTTACGCAGGCGGAGTGCCCTAAGTGCGGTCATAAAGAGGCGTATTATTGGATGGTGCAGACAAGGGCTGGTGATGAGCCTGAGACCAAGTTTCATAAATGTGTTAAGTGCAAGCATACGTGGCGTGATTATTCTTAATGTTTTGTTTGGTTTTCCGGTTTTTGAACGGAAAAACATATAAATAACTATGGTTTAACTATTGGTTAACTATGGATGGTGGTTTTTTATGGGAATAACAACATTGCAAATAGACAGCGAAACCTTAAAAGAACTAAAAAAAACAAAAGAAACACCCAGGCAAACATACTCTGAAATAATAAGAAAACTAATAAAAATATACAAAGCAGCAAAAAAAGAAAACCAATACGACGAATTCCTCCACAAAATACAACAGCAAAAAATGAGGGAGCTCTGGGATAACAAAGAAGACGAGGACTGGGAAAATGTATGAGCCAGGAGACATCATACTAGCAAGCATACAATTCACAGACACATACGAAATAAAAAAAAGGCCTGCAGTAATCCTATTCAAAGAATACAACAACATCGTCATTGCAGGAATAACAAGCAACACCGAAATGGAAGGCATACCAATAACAAAAAAAGAAGGCGCGATAAAAGAAAGCGTAATAAAGCTAAACTACATATTCACAATATCCAGCATAATGATTTCAAAAAAACTATTCTCCCTAAACACAAACAAAAAGAAAATCCTCCACGACAAATTAACAAAAAAGATAAATCCCTTAATCTCTTAGAAATCATAAGCCTTTTTAGCAGGCCTTATACTTATTTCTTTTATTTTCTCAGTATTTTTTTCTAGTTCCCCATGGAGCCCGTTAACCCTCATTGCTTCGTATTCATTCCTTCTATCGGTTTCAAGGGCTTGGCCTTCAAGGTAATCTTCTCTTGGCACACAAACCCCTTTCAAGTACTCAGGATAAGAATCCGTCCAAAAAAACATTTTAGGGGAGCCATCATCAACAACTATGCCCCTAAAAGAATCGTTCCCCCTAAAAATCCCTTTCACTATGTATTCTCTTCCAGCTTCCTTCAACTGGGTTATCCTTAACGGGTACGCATAGTCATCTACCTTGAAATCTAGGTACTTGCTTCTTAGAACTTCTATCAGGCCCTCTAATTCCCCCATACAACAGCATTAGATGATATGATATATAATCTTTACTATACTTATAAATATTTAAAAACCTCTTTACATTTCCTGGCCCTTATGAAAAAAGAAAGCCCTGAGTATTACTCGGACAGCGTACACTCATCCAGTCCAGAATCAAACACAGCCATAGTCTGCCTCTGGACCAAAAAGGAAAGAATTATTGAAAAGCTAAGCCCGGAAAACTACAAACTCATAGGTCAGCTTTACAGCAAGGACTACGGCTTGCAAATACTCCTAAGAAACCTTCTCGCTACGCCGAGCATAACAGACCTCGTAGTAACAGGCATAGACCTTAACAACTCATCCCTTGGACTTATAAACTTCTTCAAAAAAGGCGTTGGCGAACAAGGAAAAATCATCGATACAAACATCTATCTCGATGAGCACATAAAAAAAGATCACATAAAAAAACTAAGGGAAAATATAACCCTTCACGATAAGAGAAACACAAAGAACTTCCAGGACTTAAACGAATACCTGCAAACAATCCCGAAAAAAAATCCTTACGGTGAACCTGTAAAAATTGACCTTCCTGAAATAATTCCTCCTGCGCGCTTCCCTTCTGACGGCTCAGGGTTTAAGGCAAGGGGAAAAACTTTTGCGGACGCATACCAATCCCTGCTAAGAAAAATACTTCGCTTCGGCTACTTCGACCATGAAAAAAACAAGTTAAGCATAACCAGTGTTTCCCTGTTCATAAAAGAATTCTCTGACGAAGAAAAAAAATACTTTGAAACAAGAAAACCAGAACAAGTAAGCATAAAACTGCATGAGGACAAAAACATAATCTTATTAGAAGAAGTGGAATGCTGGGAACGACTAAAAGACGTACTCTCAGGATTAGCCAATAAAAAAAATGTTTCATTGCTCATCGCTGAAGCATACATTGATGAAAAAGACATTGAATCCGCGATAGAAACCCTTGACAACTATCCTAAAAACCTGAAATGGGACCCGGACCCGCACGGCAACATAGTAATAAGAACTGAAAACCAAAAAATAATAGTGAATCACTTCGACCAAAACGGGAAATTATTAGACCAGTTCGAAGGAATAACTGCCAAAGAAATCTACAAGAAGATAGACTCTGAGGACAGAATAAGCATGCTCTACCACGCCTTAGACATAGGGGCAGAGCTCTACAAAGCGGAGCAAGCCTTAAAACAAGGCAGGAAGTATGAGCAAGACAAGCCTTTATAGTTTTTCGCGTATTATTTCTCTTAGTTTTTTGGCGAGGCGTTCCATGCTTTTTATGATTTCTTTTGCTTCTGTTTCATCAATGTTTTTTCCGTAGTAATTTATGTTGTTGCGAATCCTTCTGAACCTGTCGAATTGCTTTGATGTTTCTATTGAAATTTTTTCTTTTAGGTAATATGTGAATGCTTCGTGGCTGTATACTTTGTATCCTTCTAAAGCAGTGATTGCTTCTGCCATGCTCCTGATTACATCGTAATAATTAGAAGTTATTTTCCTTGCGCTTTTTCCTGTTATTTTTTGTTCTTTTAGGTATTCTAAGTCGTTCTTGCTTGCTTCTAGTAATGATTTTGCCAGCGCTTTATCCGGTGTTCCTTTCCTTACAAGTTTTTTCTTTATGAAGTCTTCGAATTTCATTTTAGTAATTCCCAGTACCCTGTTAGTACTATTCCGTTCACTATTTTGTTTGCGAGATGCTTGTTTTTTGTTAGTTCTTCAGTTGTTGTGTTTATCAGTTGTATTTGCCTGCCTATTATTTCTTCGTGTTTTGTGA
>PWLK01000038.1 GCA_003560545.1 Candidatus Woesearchaeota archaeon
CAAAGCTTTCCACATCCTTATACTCAAGGGTATTGGTTTCTGAATTGTAAATGGGTTCGTGTGTAAGCACCACTTCGGGAATGATCTCCAGTAGGTCCTGTGCCAGGAATCCCAGTTTGGGGCCGTCTTCCTGGCGATCAATCCATTTGTAAGATACCGGTCGCATTTTCAGGATTTCGCGCAGACCGTAGCTCATATCTTCAATATTGTTTTTCAGCCGTTGGTCAGAAGTGTTAATAGAGCCATTGGTGGCGAAGATTGTATTCCAGCGTTTTCCTGAGTTTCCAATATTGAAAAAGTTATGTGTCATTGGCCGGAGAGTGCCATCAATATCCAGAACATTTTGTCCGGCAGTTTGCATCCATACAGTTCCATTGGTGGTGATGATGATCTGTCCTGATGTCCTGATATTGCCATTTACATCCAGTCGGGAGTTGGTGCTTGGAGTAGAAGTTCCAATCCCTACAATGCCGGTATTTGTAATGCGGATGCGTTCAGTGTTGTTGGTGCCGAATATAAGAGCACTGTTTGAACGATTGTAAATAGTACGGTTGGTACCCTGAAGATGAATATTACCATTGACATGAAGCATTTCCTGTGGTGATGTTGTTCCAATTCCAATATTACCGGTATTGCTGATACGCATCCGTTCTGTGTTGGCGGTACCAAAAGCAAGAGCACTGTTTGAACGATTGTAAATAGTACGGTTGGTACCCTGAAGATGAATATTACCATCAACATGAAGCCTTTCCTGTGGTGATGTTGTTCCAATTCCCACATTACCAGAAAAAAAATTACGTCCACCCATAAAGTATCCTGCATATCCATCAGATGCGAAAACTCTACTGTACAATGATATGGGGGTTCCGGTTGTGGCAGTGGCTGTTGCGTAAACACCATATCCATTGGGGGATCTGGATTCTCCTTTTACGCCAATACCTGCTCCTGTTGTAGCAGCCTGGTAACCAGAAATTGCCGCACCTGCGTTAACATCAGCTGTATTATTTGTCTGTACGACTAATCCCCATATTTGTTGTTCGTCAGATGTGCTTGTATTTTCAATATGCACAATTCTTCCGGTAAAATTACCCTGATCGCCGACAATGTGTAAATTATATTCCGGATTATGGGTTCCAATGCCCACATTGCCATTTTTTACAACAGTAAGAGCGTTTCGTCTGTTGGAAATGCCTGTACCTATACCCACTGAAAATACTCTGTCGGTCAGAATCCATTGCGACTGGCTATTAGGATTTGGATTGTCATCAATTGCATATTGTCCCAGAACTGTTTCTGCTAAAGATACAGCAGTATTATATCTTCCAAAAGCAGTGGCACTGTTACCAATAGCTTCTGAAAATAGACCCCATGCAGTTGAAGAATTTCCTGTTGCTTGGGTTGCAGAACCCCATGCTGTTGAAAAACTTCCTGTTGCATTGGTTCCTGAACCCCAGGCAGTGGAATAGTCGCCCGAGGCTGTGTTTTCCGAACCCCAAACTGCTGAGGCATTACCTGATGCAATATTTACTGATCCAAACGCTAAAGCATTATCACCAGATGCGGTGTTAGATTGCCCTGCAGCTATACTGAAATAACCTATGTTCTCCTCATCCCAGCTTGAGGTAAATGTCATACCCGCTCTGAAAGCACCTTTGTCAGGATACCACATCATCCTGGTTCCGGATCCTGATGCAGGAGGAGGACCAGCAGGAACTTTAAATGAACCTGTAAACAATACATTGCCCTCTCCCGAGCCGGTGCCGTCAACATGCAATTCAGCATCCGGCGATGAAGTGCCGATGCCCACATTCCCCTCTGTATAATAAGTTGATGTTCCCGACAATTCCCAGTGTGAATCACCGGCAGGGCCTTGCTCACCCATGGGACCTTCGGGGCCCATGGGACCGGACTCACCGGTTGGGCCCTGGGGGCCTTGTGGGCCTGTATTACCTTGGGGGCCGGGTTCACCTTGTGGCCCTTGAGGGCCCGTTGGACCCTCGGGACCTATGGGTCCGGGTACTCCCTGTGGGCCGGCTGGACCTTGCTCGCCCTGTGGGCCTTGGGGGCCTGGTTCACCTTGTGGACCCTGAGCGCCCGTGGGACCTTCGGGTCCCATGGGACCGGTTTCTCCCTGGGGGCCTTGTGCTCCGGTGTCACCCTGGGGACCTGCAGGTCCCTGCGGTCCTTGCACACCCATCGGGCCTTCGGGGCCCATGGGGCCGGGTTCGCCGGTTGGGCCTATTGGGCCGGGATCGCCGGTTGGGCCTATTGGGCCGGGATCACCCTGAGGACCAGGGGCTCCTTGTGGCCCCTGTGCACCCGTGGGTCCTTCGGGACCCATGGGACCGGTTTCTCCAATTGGTCCCTGGGGGCCTGTTGCTCCCTGCGGGCCTTCCGGGCCTTGTGGACCTGCCGGGCCCTGAATGTTTCCTGCATTGATCCAGGCCTCTCCATCCCATACCCATAAATCTCCATTGATCAAATAGGCATCAGCTAACTCAGCTTCGTCAGGTAATTCGGAAGGATCATCCAATGATCCCAGAATGGTGACACCGGTACCGGGATCTCCTTGCGGACCTTCAGGACCTGTCGGTCCCTGGGGGCCGGTTTCGCCCTGTGGACCTTGGGGACCTGCCGGTCCTTGTGGTCCGGCCGGGCCGGGCTCACCCCCTGCGGCAGCATACATGGCATAGGGTACACTTTGCAGCGGGCTGGTACCCATAGTAAGGCCGTCAATATGAATACGAATGTAATAGGGGCCTGCAGACCAGTCTATGTCTGAAAAGGATTCCGTATTGATACTGCCTATCTTAAGGTTTACCAGGCCAAAGGCATTGGTCTGGGTGGTATGCAATTCACTGAATACCACTGTGCCTTGTGCACTGCCCTGCAGCAGCTCTATTTCAAGATTTACAACTTCGTCC
>PWLK01000112.1 GCA_003560545.1 Candidatus Woesearchaeota archaeon
CTCCTGCTACTAGTTCTCCGTTTATGTAGAACCCAGGAGTTCCTGTTACCCCGAATTCTCTTCCTTCTTGTGCGTCCCTAGCTACGTTTTGTGCGTATCTTTCGGATTCGAAGCACTCTGTGAATTCGGCTGTGTCCATTCCTAGTTCTCCTGCCCATCTCTCAAAGTTTTGTGGGTTGCCTTGTTGCAGGTTTTCGAATAGCACGTCGTGGAATTCCCAGAACATGCCTTGTTCTTCTGCGCACCAGCTTGCTAGTGCTTCTCCTTCTCCTCCTACTACTGGGAAGTCTTTGTATACAAAGAAGACTTGTCCTGTTTCAATGTATTCTTCTTTTAGTGTAGGCAGTGTTTGTTCCCAGAATCTCTGGCAGAACGGGCACCTAAAGTCACTCCATTCAACCATCATTACAGGTGCGTTTGGGTCTCCTAGTGTTCTTGCTCCTTCAAGGTTTATGTCGACGTCCCCGCTCGGTGTTGGCTCTTCCCCAGGACTTGGGCTTGGCGTTGGGCTTGGGGCGGCTTGTTGGCTGTTTCCTGTTGTTGTTTCCCCTGTTGCCAGGCCGAATCCTCCTGTGAAGAGGGATGCTACGAATAGTATTGCGAATATTCCTGCTATTCCCTGCCATACAGCTGTCTTTGAGACAGTTATGCTGTCGTCATCTGAATCGTGCTCTTCATCGTGCGCTCGATGTTTTTTATGTCTTTTTCCCATTTCTCAACCACCTCCTGGTCGAATAAATCTAACTTTTTCCTTTGTTTAAAAGATTACAATATATATTTTATGGGGGGAACCATCAAGTAATAAGGCTTAAAAAGTTTTTTTTTTCATTTTTTAACGTTCATAATAGTTCAGGAAAAGAAATAAACCTCATTTAACATTCTAAACAATAAACAAGATTTATTTTACCTTTCTTTACCCTTTTAACAAGCTTTTTAGCCTCAAATCCTTTTAAGATGTCGCTAACCTTAGCCTTAGACAAACCACTCCGCAAAACCAGTGTACTCTGGCTAATACCGTCCTGCTCAGCGATAATCCCAAAAACCTTTTGCTCCGAGTCATCCATCGCCCTCATAATAAGAGACAACCTATCACTCTTCAAAGAACTCGTCTTCTCATCCTCCAAACGCCTGATAATCGCCTGCTCCCCACTATAAAAAAACAACAAATACACTCCAAGTGCAAGGACAAAACCAATCACCCCAAAACCAATATGGGTAACCGCCAAGCTAGAATCAACAGCTATACACGCCTCAGTATCCGGAAAACAACCCAGTTGCTCAGCACGATCATAAAACGTATTCGTAAGAACAAACAACAACCCCGAAAAAACCAAGGCTATAACAACCAATACCACGCCGAGCTTACGATTAATCATACACAACCCCCTTCAAGCACCGGAAAAACCATAACGCACTTAAATAATTTTTGCTAACCCTTCCAGAATGCCGTGGTCGCATAACCAGGTATTGCGGTAGTCTCGAACAATGGTTTCGCAGTACGGCTTCGCTCGTACAATGCAAAAAGGGTTTCCCTTCGGTCAAGCCCCTGACAAAAAGCTTCGAGTTAACTACTCCCTTTGGGATTCCCGGTTCGAATCCGGGTCACGGCGTTCGTTTTCCGCCGAACCCACGGAGGGGGGGTTCGGATTACATCCTCAAGCCCACAATTTTTGGTCAAGCCAAGAGGAAAGATATTCTTTCCTTTGGTGCAAGAACATCTTGTGTTCTCTGCACTTTTCTTAAAAGTTTGGTGAGAATCCGGGTTGCGGCGTTCGTTTTTTTAAATCAAAAGTAATTTAAATAAGCCATTTCATTTAGTCTATTGTGGAAAAAGTTTTTGAAGCGACTGGCACGCTAAAGGCAAGAGGCATTGCGTTCATTTCGTTGGGCGTATTAATCTTTTTAGGCGTAGTATTTTTTCTGGTAGCTGGAAGGGATGACTATTTTTACCTTGCCGGAGCAGCAGTTTTAGCTTTCTTTATGATAGCAGAAGGATTAAGGAATAAGACAAAGAAAGTAATAGTGACAGATGATAAGGTAATTCACAAGAATTTGTTTTCAGAAGAATCTATTCCTATTAATGATATTAAGGAAATGAACCATATGTATACCCGGTTTAGAGGGTTGAGTGCTCGTGGAACTCCTGGTGCTAATCACGAGATAAGCAGGTTAGAATTTTTTAGTAATGCGTATAACACAGTCACTCTGACAATAACTAATGCTCGTCATGTTAAAGGATTTGAAGAGCTGCTCAGTTTGTTAGAGCAGTTAACCGGCAAGAAAATTGAGAAAAGCGATACCAGTCTTAAGAGGAAGCATTTCATGAAGAATATTTCTTATCAATAACTTTTAGCAACATAAACTATTAGTTTGGCTGGTTTATCGCAGGACACGCAGTTTCCTTTTGGTTTTTCTTCTTTTTCCATTCTTTTCCCGCGTACTTCTCCGCCTGTCAAGTCGATTTTTTCTGCGCATTTAGCCCCGTCCATTCCTATGCTGCAGAACCCTGCGCTGGCTATCTTGTTTTCGTTTAGTGCTTTCTTGATTTCTTCTACGGATTTTGAGTGCACAATATTTTTTTCAAATCCTTCATCTGCTTGTTTCAGCAGGTTTTCTGTGTATTCCCCTGCGATTTTATCAACTACCTTGACCACGTCTGGATCTTTGGTTAATTCTTTCTTTCCAGTATCCCGTCTTGCTATCATGACCGTTCCGTTTTCCAGGTCCCTAGGCCCTACTTCTATCCTCATAGGAACTCCTTTTAATTCATAGTAATTGTACTTCCATCCAGGTGTGTATTCGTCCCTGTCATCTATTTTCACAGAGTATTTTTTGCC
>PWLK01000095.1 GCA_003560545.1 Candidatus Woesearchaeota archaeon
CTAATAACAGAGAAAAACCCAGGAAAAAAACACCCCTTTACATTCAGCCCAGGCCAACGAAACTTAATAGAAAACAAGAATATTTCCTATCATTACAACTTCGAACTACTAGAAGACAGCAAAGACCACCTACACTACAGGAAAAGCGGCGCAAACCAAGCCACAATGAAAATAATGAAACAAAAAAACAAAACAATGACAATAAGCACAGAAACAATCCTTGAAACCAGGAACCAACCAAAAACCCTTGGCAGAATAAAACAAAACTTGTTATTGGCAAAAAAACAAAAAGTCCCCGTAATAATTTGTAGTTTCGCCACAAAACCCTGGAACATGCGCGGAGAAGAAGAACAAAAAAGCCTCATACGCATTCTCGGAAGCCAAGAGCAAGCCAGGCAAGCCACAAAGGTTTTGCATGAAAAACTGCTTTCTCTATAAATAAGTACATTAAAATGAACACAAAATTTATAAATAAGTACATCGTACTGTCTTTAAAAATATGTGTGGTGGCTAAATGGACCAAGCAAAAATAGAACAATTCAACCACTGGTGGACACAAAAACAAGTAGACCCCGACCTAGCCCTGCCATTCAAAAGAGAAAACTACAACGAAATACTAGACCACACAAACAAAAAATTCATAACAGCAATAACAGGCCTAAGAAGAACAGGAAAAACAACAACAATGTACCAAATAATAAGCCACCTCCTAAAGCAAAAAACAAAGCCCGAAAACATACTATTCTTCTCATTCGACGAAACAACAACAACCATAAACGAAGCAATACAAGCATACACAGAACTCCAAAAAAAAGACCTGAGAAAAGAAAAAACATACATATTCCTAGACGAAATCCAGAAATGTAAGAACTGGGAAAACGAAATAAAAAAACACTACGACTTATACCCAAAAATAAAATTTGTAATCACCGGCTCAGAATCCCTGTTCATAAGAAAAAAAACAAAAGAAACACTCGCCGGCAGGATATTCGAATTCGAAATGGCCCCCTTTACATTCACAGAATACCTAAAATACCAAGGAGTGCCTGAAAAAGACTTCAAATACGAAATCACCATAAAGCCACACTTTCGCGAATACATAGAAAAAGGCGGGTTCCCCGAAACATTCACACTAAAAAAAGATAAACACTACAAAGAATACATAACCTCCTTGGTAGTAGACAAGATAATCTACAAAGACATCCCCACACTATACAAAATAGAAGACCCAAAATTCCTAAGAATACTACTAGAACTAATCTCCACCAACCCAGGAATGTACCTAGACTACCAATCACTCAGCAAAAAACTCGGAAAAGACAGGAGAGTAATAAAAAAATATGTAACATACCTGCAAGACAGCTACCTAATAAGACTCCTCGGAAACTACAGGAAAGGAAGCATGACAACACTCCGAAAAATGAAAAGAGCATACCCCACAGACAACTCATTCACAAAATTATTCGTGCCAACAATAAACGAAACAACACTCGGAAAAATGGTCGAAACAACCATAGTAAACAAGCTAAAAGCAACCACCTTCTGGAAAAACACCAAAGAAATAGACATAATACACAACAACGAACCCATAGAAATAAAATACCAAGAAACCATAACAAACCAAGACCTAAAACCCCTAAAAGAATTCATAAAAAAACATAACGCCAAAAAAGGCATCCTAATAACAAAACACCACGAAAAAAAAGGAACAATAAAACAAATACCTGCATGGAAATACCACCTCACAAAAACCTAAAAACAACCCCTAGTCCCGCCACAAAACCCTGGAACATGCGCGGAGAAGAAGAACAAAAAAGCCTTATACGCGTTCTCGGAAGCCAAGAACAAGCAAAAAACGCAACAAAAACACTACACGACGCCCTCCTCAAAGAAAAGTTTTAAATACTAATAAACACCGGGATAAACCAAACCAAACACAGGGAAACATAAAAAGAGGGCGGACAACAACATGAACACCAAGAAAATCGCGTTCCTAATAATACTAATAGTTCTAACAACGCTATACGCAAACACAGCATTGGCAGACACACTGAATTACGAAGACTACGAACTTCCCAGTTATCCCCCAGGCACTCCTCTAGGTACGTGTAGGTATGTTGATGGAAACGATGAAATTTATCTTATGTACGGCAGCTTAAATGATTGTCCATCCCAAGTATATATTGAATACAACGACCAAACTTTTAACAGGATTGGTGGTATTAATTTCGATGAGTGTGGCGCTCTTTACGCAGCATTTGACCAAACACAAATGTGTTCCTCTAGGTCTGCATCTTCTGCAACAGGAACAACAAGTCCTTGTAGTTATAAAATATCTGAAACAGATAACATAGTTACAAGAGAAGGAATAGACTTCACAAGCGATGTATGCAGGTGCGGAAACGATTTTTATAGTATAAACGACCCAGGGTATTGTGATGATGGAGTATACTTACTAGATGAAGGAAGCACAGCAAGTTCAGCATCAAATCCTGATAGAGCAGACTATATAAATTCAGACTCTTACCCAGGTAGTCTCTATGGAGCTTGTGTTTTTCATTACGTTTATCCTCCTATAGGTGTATTACATGTTTTTGGAGAGACAACAAACGAATATAATTGCGATACATATGACATTAGCACATTAGATTTTTATGATTTGCCAGGACACATTGAAAATAGAGGGTGGTATCCTGGAACAATGGGTGAAGGGTGGCCAGATCCTCTAAGGTTTTTTGACAGTGATGCTTCTGCTATGGCTGCAGTGCTTCCTCCGTTCTGCCCACATGATATAAGCAAACTTGGAGGTGTTGCTGAATACTGCCATTGTGGTGGGGAGACTTTGAGTGTTTCGGATGGTGGTAGGTGTGATTATGCTGATCCTGTTCTTTGTACTGATTTGGATTCCTGCGGGGACTGGCAGATTGGTGGTTACATAAATCATAGAGAAGAACATTTTGATTATACGGGATTGATATCTCGTAATTCTTTCAATTTTTTCCCATCCACCCTCAGACCAGGTCATAGTGGGAATACTGTTCCTGCCAGGCAAATGGGCAGGCATGATGATTCTTATTTTTATTCTATTTATTCAACATGGGTTTTCTTGGATGAGGACAAGGTCGTGGAGTTCAGAGGAGAAGTTAACGAAGGTCTGACAATGACTGTTTTCCGGGCTGAGCCAAGCGGGAGAGGTGGTTGGAACATCGAAGAGATTAATCGTGTTACTAGATCAAGACAAAGAAATGCAAATCAAGCGGATGACCTAAGAATTTCTCTCACAGAAAGTCCTAGTAGAGTTCTTGAAAGAGGATGGTATTTGATAAATATAGTTTACTGGGATAGAGGTGGTGAAGATTACCTCGTGTTAGAGCCTCATGTTGACGGCAGTAGGATGAGGGTTAATGATGCTTTCAAGGTTGTAAATTCTTACGGTCCTTTAGGATTAGACCCGGGATTGTTTGATGAGGAGGAAGACGCTGAGTGGGCTTGTACGAGCGACCCTTACCTGAATGGAGATTGGCATAGTGGTTGGGAGACTGATGAGTATAATATTAGATGTTGCGGTATAGACCCAGAAAACTTTGGCAGGCAAGCTCCGGATGAACTGGTTTGCACTACTTCTGGGTGGAGTCGCATTGAAAAATGTGTTGATGATGATGGCAACCCAATTGAAAATACGCATTATCTTCCTGGAATAGAAGGGGAAGATCGTGATGTTGCTTGTTGTGGAAATAATCCTGGAAGTGCTTCTGGTGGAGGCGACCTTGGCAGGATTAGTCCTGACGGCCAATTTGTTTGTCTTGATGACGCTGGAGGACATCCTGGCACTGGCTTTATTTGGAGGGATGCTGTAGATCAATCTAATTCTTTTTTTGTGCGCCAGGCTGAGGACACACATTTTATTTCTAATTCTGCTGAATGGCTTTATTGTGATGCTTCGGGAGGAAACTTGTATACTGATAGAAACGTTGATAGGTATAAGTCTTTTGACGACGTGGATCTAGGTATAGATACTTGTGATGGTGTTTTGGAGCATATCCTTCCTGATGAGTTCAGAACAGGTGGCGGTAGCGATGTTTATAGGTGTTCTGATGAATATTATCGTTTGGATTGTCGGCGTCAGGCGAATCAGGAGGGATTAAAGGCTTATTGTTACGAGGAAGAGCAACATAACAACGATTTTATAAATGTGTGTACGGGTCTCTGTGAGGTAAATGATAGTGGTAATTGGAGGTCCATGGTTGAAGGGGATTTTGCGTCGATTGTTGAAAGAGGTAATGGTGGTCCTGGTGGGAATGATTTTGTAGACAGTGGTTGTACTGAGGGCAGGTTTTCCCATAGGTGTTTTGATGATTTTGATCCTGATGATAATGGAGAGGTTAATGGAGATGATAACGGGGATACTACAACTCAGTTTATCAGCAGGATTATTAGTTCTCTTCGGGAAAAGTCTGATTCTTTCATATGCTACGATTATAATAACAATAATTATTTTAGGGAGTGTTGCAGTATCTTCAATCCTGCTCATGAATGTTCTAACTACGAAAATAGGCTCCGTTATTATGGCCAGAAAAGTATTAGTGCTTTGGATGGCCAGCCTATGCATTCCTTACTTGTTTTTGACAATATGGACGGGATTGGTTATTATAGGTCTGATAATAGGGATTCAAATCAACCAACTGAATTTTCAGCCGCTCGCTTTAATAATATGAAAGATTGGGGTTCAACGTATAATTACTTGCACTTCCAGATTACTTATAACAGGGATGCCTTGGGAGATATAGTGTTCAGGGATGGAGATGGTGTTACTGTATCTCTGGATTTGAATGATTATATAAACATACCTGGTGATGTTGAAGTTTGGAGTTCGGTCACGATTCCTTTAAGCGATATTACTTCTGTAGATCCTGATTTCAACTTAAACGATGTAAACAGGTTTGAAGTCCGTGTAACAGAAGGTCCTACATCTCTTATTTTTGATAATTTTTATCTTAGCGGTTCTGTTGGGCGAGGTGTTGATGATTCTGTGCCAGGGGAAACGTTTTATTGTTCTGGCCATTTTGGGAACTGGATTGACAACTTGGATGGTCCTTATGGAGATGAGGGGTTTAATAATGCAGATGATGATGGGATTCCGGAGTACAGGTATGCTTGTAACGTGCAGCCTGCTTTTGGCTGGACCGGGACAAAGTGTTGCGGTGACGATACGATAAGAGGTGAAATAGGAGAGTTCTTCATCGATACTGAAGGTGTCTGCTGGCAAGGCGCTTCTGTTTTTAACGATTCTACTATTGCTTCTTCTATGTCTTTGGATGACTATGCTTCTAGGAATTTAACTGAAAGATCACTTCTTTTCTACGATGAAAATGTATATTCATGCAACCTTGAACCTAGCGAGTATTACGATATTTCTTTCTCGTACGATGGCTTTTCAGCAGCACAAGGAAATTTCGGAGATGAAGTAATAATGGAAGGGCCTTTCTCTGTTAGAGGATCGTGGATGTGTGAGGAAGGACAGGGCTGGGTGAGATTGGAAGATGTTAACCGTTTAAGGCTTCTTGCTACAATGCTCAACCAAGTCGCTGTAGAGGATAGTGATGATGCTTATACTTTGTTCTGCGGTGATTCTGTAAATGCAAGCAACTATTTGTGGACTGCTGAAGTAGCTGAAGATATCCTGGGGAACTTATGCGTGTTAAGGACTGGTCCGAACAACGTTCCTGTTGATAATCCTGAGCACTTGGTTTTGGGATTGGAAGTGGTTAATACAACGGTGGACATAAATGATTACATTGAAAACGTTCTTTATAAGTTCCTGCCTTTTGCTGAGGAAGAATTCGATCCTGAAACTTCCAGTATTGATTGCAGTGACGCTGAAGAAAACCCTGCTACTAACAGGTTCTTCTCCCATTGTGGTTCTGAAAATGGCTTGCACGTTTATTATAATAAGCCTTTCAACTTGTTAATAGTGAGCAATCCTAGGCTGACTGGAGACTATACTTATAACAGTAATACTTTTCTTGGTTTCTTTGCTGATAGCTGGTATCAGCTGAGCAACTGGTGGAATAATATTTTTAGAAGCCCTGAAGAGTACTCTTCGCCTTTTGAAAACATACCTGTTGATGTAAGAGACTTGTACGTGGCAGTTCAAGGCGATAAAAGCATTGTCGGCACTCTTTCACCTCAGGCTACTGGCAACTTGTTCACAGGAGAGGTAAGCTATCACAGGATGAATACAGATGTATCCTTGCTCAGGGACATAATGAGTTCCAGCAACCCTGACATCGCGGTTGATTACTTGGCTGATGGCATTGTTCAAGGGCTTCATTTTTCAAGTGTAACAAAGGATGATTGGAAAAAGATTTCATCTGATTTAAGGCTTGACGACTCTTATCCTGAAGAGGACTTTGGTTTCGTCTGCCCACCACCATTCCGAGAAGTAGGAACTGGTGATGACAGGGTTTGCGAGCCTCCCCAGTGCAGAGTAGATGATGATTGTACAGGTGGTAGTGAACAAGTATGCCGTGATTATGGTTTTGGTCCTGCTACTTTGAGACAGTACGAATACTCTTGTGATGTTGATGAAGGAAGGTGTAGGAGAACATTGGTGTCTGTCAATACATGCACTGAATTAGGATTCAACATGTGCTCAAGAGACCGTACTGAATGCGTTGACTGTAATCGCAACAGCGACTGTAGTTCTGGACAGGAATGTGCTGACGGAATATGTGTTCCTTACAGGGATGAGGATGACGATGAAGTGAGTGTATCTGCTCATTTTAATATAAGGCCTTCTAATCCTCACACTTATTCTTATATAACCTTTGAAAGCCTGAGCGATGAAGAGTTAACTCACTCTTGGAGGATTACTCGCGATAGTGATGGGGGAGAAATAGAAAGTAGAGGTAATATTCGTTCTTTCCCGCTTAGAATAAATGAGCCCGGTGATTATACTGCTGAACTCACTGTGTCTTATGAAGAAGAGGAAGATACGCGTCCGAGTTCTTTCTCTGTGAGTGTGTGTGAAGAAACAACTTGTGAGGATCTTGGAATGATTCCTTGCAGGTACTTGGAGCCGCCTTATCCTGATTATGAGCCTAACGGTGAGACTCCTGAGCCAAGGCAGTACTGCGTAGAAGTGTCTTTGAGGTGTATTGAGCCTAATGGCGAGCCCGAGAGTATTTGGTGTGAAGATACAAGTTCTAACGGAGGAGGAAGTGACTGGATTAACGGCGATGATAGGGTATTTCAGCCTGAATAGTCAGAGCCTCCAAAACCTTTATATACACGTCTTTCCATTCTTTTTTTTTATGAGACAGGCTAGGCTTTCCGGTGTTTATTATAAGGCAGCTCCTACGTTGTTGAACAAGCAATTAGAGAACGCTTTCTTGTCTGAGAAGGGCCCGGGTGCTTTGCCTGTGGCTGCGAAGGGCAAAAAGTCTTTGGTTAAGGGCTTGGTCGTTCCAAGGTACTCTTATGAGAAGGCTGGCCCTGCGATGGCGTGGGCTTATAAGGCTCTTGTTGAGTCCGGAGTCCCGGATGTTGTGGTTATCATTGGGCAGTCCGAGAAGGGCTCAGGTTTATCCGTTGAGCCTTATGAGACTCCTTACGGTATTGTTCGCGTTGACCAAAAACTGGCTTTGGCAATCGCTGAGAAAGGCAATTTAAAGGAGGACAATCCTTTGTTTGATGAGGATGAGTACGTTGAATCCCAGCTTCCTTTCCTCCAGTATTCTTATTCCAAGCAGGAAAACCTGAAGATACTGCCTGTTCTTGTCAGCCCTGACGCGGAGCTTAAAAAAATTGTTGTGGACATAAAAGAAGCGCTTTTAGAGCAGGATAAGAAAGCAACAGTTGTTGTTCCGACGAATTTCACGTTTTACGGGAGGAATTATGGTTACATACCTTTTTCTAGTGACGCGCACAAACAGGTTTACGAGTTAGACAGCGGTGCCTTAGAACTAGTTCAGGGGAATAAGCCCATGGAATACCTTAAGTACGTTGATGAAAAAGCGATGAACACAGACAACTTCATGGGCGTTACAGCCCTGCTCTTATTGTTAAAGCCTAAAAAGGCTTTTTTAGAGCAATACTACACCACAGCTGACTTAGACCAGGATTACAAGAACTTTGTGAGTTTCGCATCACTTGTCCTGAAGTAAAATTTTAAATACTTCTACGTAAAGAGAATATTGTAAAAAGAGGGATTAGCCATCTTGAAAAACAGGAAAAGCCAGTTCACAGTATTCGTAATACTAGGATTCGTATTATTAGTTGTAATGTTCTTCATATTCTTCATCGTGGTAAACCTGGGCACTGAAAGCGCTGACCGGGAAGCGGACAGGGCTATACGTGAATTCACGGAGACCCAGGCGATAAACTACTACGTGCAAAGCTGCTTGGACGCAATAGTAACCGACAAAGTAGACGAAATGGCTTTCCAAGGCGGCCGATTCTTCGAAGACCACTACGAATTAGGCGCACCAGGGGATACGCATATAGACGGCTTTGGCATAAGCATAATAATAGATACAGGCTTAGGAGAAAGAGAAGTAACCAAGTATCCTAACGTAACATACGGGATAAGAAACAGAGGCCTATGCGAAGTAGTTACGATGCACCCCCCGGATTACCCTTACCCTGCAACACCTGTTAGTGAATTAGAAGGAACGTACAATTCTTATGCAAACAATGAATGCAGAAGACCTATCTCTCTTCGTCATTCAGGATTTTTTGGATACAATAATATGCCCTTGCTTTGCTACTGGTATGACGACACTCCCAACATACCTTCAGGACCTAGGTTTTTATCTCCTTGCCTTGGCAACTACGATATTTTTGACGGTTCGCCTAATGACACTTTCGAATACCAACTAAAAACACAAATTGAAAAACACGTGTCAACCTGCATTGAATTCTCAGAGGATGATTCGTTCGAAACATCGGAGGGTCACATTGTAAGGCCTTTAGATGAAGACCCTGAGGTAAGAATACTATATGAAAGAGAAACCTTTTCCGTGTTATTAGCATATCCTTTCGAGATCCACATCCAAGGAAGAGAACCCATAGTAACATCTTACGAATTCGAATACAAATCAGACTTAAGACTAACCCAAATACACAGATACCTCCAAAACCTGCTAAGAAGAGAATCTCAAGACATATTCTTTAACATATCCAGCCAATACCACGACGTTGATGGTTTCAGACCTGAATTCAGTGTAAATGTATACGATTTCTACAAAACAGAAACGCTTCCAGATGGACTTGATGTCACAGAAAATGGTGCAGGAGAACCCTACGAATACGATAGAGTTGTAATATTCCGAGACGAAGCCTCCTTGATTGGAGGAAGACCTTTAATATTCCTAACTGCAATACAAAACAGGAAACCAGTCCTAGACTACATAAACCCCTCTCCGCACTCCTTCTTCAACATAATAGCCCTGGAAAACCAAGTTATAAACATAACACCGGAAGGCTTCGACCCTGATAACAGGCGCATAACAACGTATAACTACACGGGATGGAAAGAAACATACAACGCATCATTCAGTGATAATGAATATTGCTTGGATGCACTAGAACAAACTCCAACTGACTGGTTGAAAGTAGAAGAACTATGCATGGAAAAAGACCCAAGTGTTGAACCAAAGAAATGGAGTAGCTCCGAACCATACGAAGAAACAGGGAGGAGAGCAAGCTACCAAACCAATAACTTAGACTTAGGAGTGCACAGACTGAACGTAACCATACAAGACGTAGCAGGACTAAAAGACTGGCAGGAAATACGAATACTAGTAATAGACCTACCAGAAGTAGAAATAGACGTAGAACCACCTTTCCCTTACGTCCCCCACGGGATTGTATCCTTAGAAGACCCTTTCACGATTGACGGATCAGAATCCACGGCAGGAGTGATAAGCGGGGAAATCGAAGGATACCTATGGAGCATAGAATATTCAGATGGTGAAATGATACTAGACCGGTATTCCACAGAAGATCAAAGTGAATTACGAATGCCTTTAGAATATACATACTATGACTTAGACCAATTAATACTATTCATACACAACTTAAACTTGACACAACCAGGCGACTACGAACTAACATTAGAAGTAGAAACAGATTTTGAAATAGAAGGAGAAACAGTGACCGCAGTCAACTCAATGGGATTAGAAGCAGTAGAATGCATACCTCATGACAATCCTGGTGACCCTTACTCTTTCCCGTATAATATTGGTGCTGATCCTTTCCTTGCAACACATTCGTGTTGTATAGCTGATAATGGTATGGAAGATCCAGGATCATATAGGCTCGCAGGAGAGAACGATGAATGTTTAAGCAAACCATACTATGGGGAATTAGAAACACTAAGAGAAAGTGTTGTAGAAAATGATAGTGTTAACAGGAACAGCCTTTTAGGTATAGAAACTGATAACGAGTACGAATATATAGGTCAAGGAACACCTCCTGACGATTTTGACTTGCCAGATCATAGTGATCAGATAAACAACGTCTACAAACTTGAATTTGTTAGAATGTGTGATGGGGAAAGAGGAAATATTTGTGGAGGGGATTATACAGGAGATATAACGCATGAAGCTGCCTGTGAGTACAATGAAAACCTTAGTGAACAGTGTAGTGGTCCTTCTCAAGGGATAAGTACAATTGAGGTTTCATGTACTAACTACACAGGAGGCATTACTTTTGAATCTCTGTTTAAAGAAGGAACAGGGTTTTGCGGTCAAGAATCTAGGTGTGTAAGCCAAGAGGATTATTCAGAGTCAGGTCCTTTTTGGGCTGAAGTGAACAGTTCTGAGTGTGATGGTGATGGTGGTTGCGTGCCTGGTCCTGATAAGATATCTTGTAATGTGTCTGAATGCGGAGATTATGGTGCTCAATGTGATTCTTCAAGCGAAGATCATTGGTTAGATGTAAGTAATGGTATTTGTTATTTTGGCGGTTGCAGTGAGAGTACTTGCGGATTCTACAATAATGTGTCTATGGATGATTTGAGTGATTATGTGTCTAATGGCTTCACAGGTGGTGCGCCTTGTAATGAGACTAATATAGCAACCAATTGGGAATGCACTGGAAATGGCTGGTGGTGTCAGGATGGTCCTCAGGAATACATTTTTCCAAATACTTGATTTTTTCAAAAAGTTTATAAATACTGATATTAGTGGTATTGTCGAGGAGTATTGAAAGTTTTTGTGCGGTGTAAGATGAGGGTTAAAAGAGGTCTTGTTAGGAATGCGCGTGTTTTC
>PWLK01000071.1 GCA_003560545.1 Candidatus Woesearchaeota archaeon
CACGGAAACTACGAAGGAGGACTCGTACAAAAATTAAACAACAAGCCAAAAACAGGAGGTGCATTCCTCCAGGTAAAAAAACCTGAATACAGCGAGCAAAGATAAAAATGAAACAACTCAGAAAAATATACAACTCAATAATAAGATACACTCTTGGAAACAAAAGCCACGAATTAACCGGGAAAATAAAAGCAGACAACGAAAAAATAACAGGAAAATATGTAGACCGAGAAACAGAATCCGAAGTAAAAATAGAAGGATACATAAGAAGGATAGACATCCCCCAAAACAAGAGATGGTCAGTGACCAAGCTAACCATGCTCACGCACTCAAAAGACAAAACCCTTGACGGAATGCTATTAACACTTCAAAAACACAACGGCTACGACCTAAACGGGATATACAAAGGAAAACACGGGTACTCAAAAGATCTCATAAGGAATATGAACAACCCAACAAACGCCTTGAGAACCGCTGAAGAACTCGAAAAACTCCTGATAGAACAAACAACGATGAAACTAACAAGCAAGAACTACAGGTAAAAAATGGAATCATTCAAAGCAAAATACAAGATAGGCGCAGACACCATCAATGTACGCCTACTCGAAGATCTAAAAAGAACGCATTCAGGAAGAATAATAGGTGTAAGCAGCTTCGCAGAAAAAAGCAGGGGGCTAGACCAATACCTTAATGTTCCCACGAAAAACGAGTACTTATTCGAAATAGAATCTGAAAATAACCCAAAAAAACTATACATCTCAATGCTGTTCAACGGAAACAGGAAATTCCAGGGAGGGAAATTCTACACAGGAACAACGAACACTGCAGGCCCACTGATGCCTTCAATAATAAAACATTACCACGGAGACATCCTGGAAGTCATCGCCAGCAAAATCCCACAAAGCGTATTAGACAAAGTGCAAGACTACTACACCTCAACAAGTGAAGAAATCCTTTCCAAATACCTTGAAAGCAAGGTTGAAGGCAAAGAATTCAAAGAAAGAAACCTGAACAACTAATCCAAAACCCTTATAAATAAAACTCTTTTATCCTTCTCCAAGGGGTTTTTGGTTGGAAGAAAATAATTTCAGCATCTGGACAGAGAAATACAGGCCCAAGAAATTCTCTGAAATCATAGGGCAGAAAGAAATAGTCAGAAGACTCCAGGCATTCACAGAAAAAAAGAACATGCCCCACCTATTATTCTCCGGGCCGCCGGGAACAGGAAAAACAACTACTGCACTGGTAATAGCCAGGCAGCTCTACGGGGACAACTGGCACCAGAACTTCCTAGAGCTCAACGCGAGCGATACAAGAGGAATAGACGTAATACGGCAACAAGTAAAAGACTTTGCAAGAACAAAGAGCATAGGAGACGCGCCTTACAAGATAATATACCTGGATGAAGCAGACGCACTAACAAACGAAGCCCAGCAAGCCCTAAGGAGGACAATGGAAAACTACACGCAAACTACAAGGTTCATACTTTCATGCAATTATTCAAGCAAAATCATAGACCCCATCCAAAGCCGTTGCACGGTTTTCAGGTTCAAGCCATTAAGCAAAGAAGAAATCACTAAGATAATCGAAGGAATAGCTGAAAAAGAAAAAATAACGGTAACAGAAAAAGCCAAAGAAGCACTATACGAAGTAAGCGGTGGGGACTGCAGAAGGTTAGAAAACATAATGCAAAGCAGTGCATCAATAACGAATAAGATAGATGAAAAAACTATTTACGACGTATCAAGCTACGCTGAACCCAAAGAAATACGGGAAATACTAAGCCTCTGCACAAAAAACAATTTTTCTGAAGCCAAGAAAAAATTATTAGACGTAATGCTCAACCAAGGCCTTTCAGGCTTAGACGTTATAAAACAACTTCAGAAAGAAACATGGAACCTTGACACATCAGACAATGCAAAGCTTGAAATGCTAAAAGCATGTGGGGACATGGAATTTCGCTTAGTGGAAGGAAGCGATGAACACATCCAGTTAGAAGCATTGCTTGCAAGATTCATATTGATAAATGAAGAAATAAAAAAATAAGAAAAAAATAATTCTTTTACCCGAGTGGGTGGTGCTCAACATCTATGTTCTTTGTAAGGGTTTGCTTGTAATCATAAGCAAGCCTTATGTTGAACGGCTCAACCCTGTTATTCCTGTCAGTCACCGTGTAAATACAGCTGACTTCCTTAGGCTCGCTACCGCTTAGGATGAGGAAACCAGCGTTCCCCGTTCCTTCCATTAAGCCCACACAATTAACATTCTCGCCGGGAAGGCCTTCAACGTTCACGAAAACCCTGTTTTCAAGCCTTGTACCAGTTTCACACGTGCTTTCTGGCACGAAAACACTTCCAGGACCTTTGTTTTGAACTGTAAAAGTAAACCTCGTCCTGTCCGCGCCTGCCCTGCTCTGGTCAACATTCGTTATCTGTATCGGGGCGCCACTCGTACTAAGACTTCTCGTCCCATCAACATTACACAAGTCTCCAGGCCTGTCTATGTTCATGTTTTCCTTAATACAAAGCTGGGTTGCCCCCGTGGTTTCATACCCATAACAAACATCGACCCTGAACGGGAACCTCGTCCCAGTACCGACAGCTGCGTCTTGGTAGCTGAGATCTTCAAAGGTAACATATGCTTCAGGAGGCTCTATAACGCTTCCATCAGGATTCATAATCCTGGGAATTACGTTCTCATTAGGGCTTAAGGCCATGTCTGCGCTGCTAAGCCCGAATGCTTCAGGCCTGAAACCGCTGAGCTCAACCAAAACCCTTTCCATGGGTACTTCGTATTCTCCCCTGTTTCTGAGCTCTACCATTACATCAAAATCCTGCTGTCCCTGGTCACTCACGCTGTCAGGGGGTGCGTCAGGCATGAACCTTAGCTCCAATCCCCTGTCTCCTCCAAGGAAACTCGTTCCTCTTTGGTCCTCGCCGTTCTCACACCCGGCGAAAGCCAGTGCGACCACAGCCAAAAACACAAATATGAGTTTTTTCATTTTATCCTACCTCCAAAAAGTTTTTTTTTTAATTATACCTTCTAACACTTAGACTGCTACGAATTGTTTCTTCATAACCATACCATAACTCCATTCTTAGCGGTGAAACATAAGCGCTGCCTACAAGCGCGGATTCATCCAAAGGATACCTGCACTGGAACCTCTGGCTCTCCGTGTTAGGATCAAGCCTTAACGTGTACCTGTCGCATTCCAAAGGCCTTCCATCAAGCTGGGCGAAACCAACGTACACAACGTTTTTCATGCTCGCCCTCGGCGTATCAGGGAAGTACGGGCTGCACCTTTCAAGGTATCCTACGTCCCAGACAGTTCCCCTTCCAACATTCCGGATGGTGAACTCAAGTATTACTTCCCTGCCCGTATTGCTCTGCCTTACCTCTGTAACCGCTATAGGAGCGCCTTGTGTTCCCATGGAAATTGTTTGTTCAGCCCTGCAAACCTTTTCCTCTGCACTGAAAGGTCGTGGGTCCACGCATATTTCAGGGCTTACAAAAGTGGTGTAAGCATAGCAAGTCTTGATGTTGTAAGGAATTTCAATCGTGTCTCTTCCGGCAGGCCACGGGTGTTGCATTTGAACGAGGAAGTTAGTGTACTTCTCTCCTCCTACAAGGGTTTCAGGGTTTTCTCCTGCTATGACGAAGTCACTGCCTCCGAAATCATAGAAATTAAGCACATCATACACTAAGCCAACAAGAATTTTTCCGTGGACAAGCAAATCCATTCCGCCCACTCCTCCAAGGTCAACGTTTATAGCGAAACCAGCGTCGCCACCACCTGTTATGCCCACTCTTACTCCTGATGGAAGGAAGTCAACCCCGAAAGTCCTGGCGATCTCATCAAAAGCAGCACCTATATTTATAGTACCTCTCGGAGTTCTTTCAACACCTATACCTCCGCAGTCAACCCTGAACGAAGGAAAACTTCCAGTTCCTATTCCAAAGAAATCAAACGTACAATGCTGAGGGTTAGCCCTAAGATTTAAAGGCCTCTCCCCTCTTTCATCGGATATCCATACGTCGAACGTCGGGCCGAAGCCTGTAAGGAATACAGCTCCGTAGCTGTGGCTTGCACCCCTGTTAACAGTCCTCACGCTTAGCTCAACCATGTTGGCATCGGGACCTGTGTCAGAGCTGTAATATGCCAGCGTCCTGGGAGGCCTTTCAAGGTAAGAAACAACTCCTTCGCTTCCAGTATAGTAACGGCAGTCAGCTCCTTCAGCGCACGCCCTGCCTCTTTCGTATCTGTCACACGCGCTTACACTAACTGCTATTAACAATAATAATGCTAGGAACAAGAATTTTCTTTTCGCAGTAAAAAAAGCTTTCATTTTCATTCTTCTAAGACCAAAACCTCTTTCTTGTATATTTAAAACTTACTGTTTTCAGCGTATCCTGTTAATCCTGACTTCTTTGCTTACTTCCTCCCTTTAAAAGTAGTTTACCTCTACGGAAAGAGTTTCAATATAATTTGAAAGAAC
Source organism: Candidatus Woesearchaeota archaeon (assembly GCA_003560545.1). Taxonomy (GTDB): domain Archaea; phylum Nanobdellota; class Nanobdellia; order Woesearchaeales; family 21-14-0-10-32-9; genus PWWA01. Next base: position 4,497 of record PWLK01000071.1, read on the forward strand.
TACGTAGCTTTCATCCCTTGGAAGATGACACCTGGCTTGCCCTGTCCCGTCCATTATGGAAACGTTCTCTGGCTGGCATATTAATTCGTCGTTTCCAAGCCACGCACGGACTTTCAGCCTGTTAATATCGGTGTAAGACATGCCGCTTCTCCCGCCACAGGCATATTCAACACTGGTATCTTCATCCCTTGTAAGTACGATTCCGTTGCCGGCATTCCTTAGGTGTATCGTAAAGCTTGGCTGCACCCTCATAAGAGTGGTATCCTGAGGGGCTCTTTCAAAGCTTTCCACCCAGCCATCTGGGCCGACGACAGGCATCCCTGAGGTTTCCGTTCCCCTCACACTTCCTGCGGGGAGCATTTGAGATTCTATTCTGGTAATTGTTACAGGTGCGCCCTGGCTGGAATAAGAATACATTGGCTGGTTCTTGCATACTGGTGTGTCAGCTATATCGTAGATATCTACGTCTATGCAGACGTTTTCTGTGAGGAAAGTCATGTAAGGATAGCAAATATTAGCTTTTATGTTAGTGGTGGGGCGCTCCCTTGTTCCTTCAATACCTCTTACTTCTAAGAGCGCAACATTTACAAGATCTCTTTCCCCGTCAGGCCATTCCAGGGATCTCCCGTGAAGCCAGACAGGCGTTTCAATTCTTCCATCTATCGTTGTAGCGTCCGATACACTCCTGAAATACAAGGGGTCGTAGTTAACGCCTATTATTGCGAATTCATCGTCGTATATTAAGTTGTAAGCACCTCTGTTCCATGCTTCAACGCTTATCATGACCTCGGATTCCTCGTATAGCTCTGTCTGAGGGGCTGAATCCATGAATCTTATATCTACTCCTGATGTTCCCCTGTATATCTCCATGGGGCTTATACCGTTACATCCTGCTACGAAAAGCAGGGCTGTTACCATGAAAAAAACTTGTTTATTCATCGTTCGCCTCCACCGGCGCTGCCGGGTCTTCCTGAACTCGTACGTTCGTCCTGCTTCTCAGCATGTATTCATAGCTTGCCACTCCTACAACTGTGACGTCCGTAGTGCTTTGAAGGTTTCCTCCGAGCAATCCAAGAGCGTTATCCCTTGGAAGCAACATGTTACAACCCACGGAAAGGTATGTTTGCACTAGTTCAGGTGATGGATTTTCAAAAGTATAAGATGTATAGCCTTCTACTTCGCCAGGACTTTCATCTGTTATCTCCCTCGTACAAAGATTTCTCTGTCCTTCTATTAACCTGAAGTAATCAGGCACTTTTATTTGGAGTTTTTCAACTCTTTCAATATTACCCGCACCCATGTACCTGTTGTCAAGCGTGATCCCGATGGGAACACTGGAATCGGTTTCCGAGCTAACACCTAATGGAAGTTCTATGTTCTGGCTCATACCAAGGGTTACAGGCCCGCTAGTATAAATAGTTGTAGGTCTCCTGTCTATGCCCAGCTTCCTATGAATATCTTCTCCTCCGGCTCTAAGGCTTGTGAGGTATTCTCTTGATATAAATGTATACGTGGTATACGCCCATGTTTCGAAGTTAAACTGTGCTGTCAGCATAATCTCGTAGTTCCCCGCGGGGAGATCGTCGAACCTGCAAAACACCACTCTTCGGTCTTCTTCGAAGACAGTCATCTCTTCAGGCTCCGCTGTTCCAAAGCTAATATTGCCTTGGCGGTCCGTTGCAGAACAAGTAAGGGTTAAGTTAACCTCTTCTACGAAGCTCCTCGCCGTTAGCGTCCCGCTGACAACAACAGGGAATCCTTCATAAAAGTTTTCTCTTGTTGAAAAACCATCTATGAAAACACCGGTTCTCTCAGTGTTTTCTTCTACCCTGCCAGTATAGTAATGCCCTAAGGATTGGTTAAGCATTCTTTCAGTTGCATTTCCCACGCCACTTCCTATATTTTTTATGCTGTCTACAATATTTGAGAATGCTCCTCCAAGTAACTGCCCTGCGCCTCTTAACGCTTCATCCGGGGAAAACCATTCTTCTTGTCCTTCAACTATCGGTGTTGCTGTTAAGAACTGAGTTGCAACGGCAATTATGTAAATTATTCCTATGAATATAAGAGTTGTGATATATATGCTTCCTAGGTTTGCAATAGTTGTATTAGGAGATTGTATGTGTTTAACCTTAGTCAGATAGTACAGCCAAAAGGGGAACAATAACAATGCCCCCATGTATAATGTGAGCTGCTCTTGTGTGCCAAATAGCCTTAACAACCACCCTATTCCGGGTATTACAACTACTACAACACCCCATATTTTTATGAGTTCTTCTATTTTGCCGTATTCTTTCAGCACTCTGTTTGCGACGAAGACTATTAAAAGGTTCAGTATTCCTCTCATAAACAAAGCGTACTGGTCTGTTGTGTTTAGTCTGAGCCAAGCTATATCTGCTATGTGAACTATTATTACCAGAAGTACGAGGTAATTTGCTCCTTGTATTTCGATGTGATCGGGTACTTTTTTAAACGTAAAATTAAAAGCTCTTTTTACAGGAGAGTTTCTTCTTGGTGGTTGATAGTATTCTGGCTGTTGCTGCGGGTAGTATTGTTGTGGGGGGTAATCTCTTGGAGGTTCTTGTTGTGGAGGGTTTGTTCCTGTGTTTTCGCTTGGTCTTTGCATTTTCGGGTTTTCCTGGCTTGTTGCTTCTTTTGTTTTAATTTCGTTTTGAAAAGGGTTTTTTTCTCCGAATACTTTTTGTTCGACTTTTTTTAGTATTTCTTCTTGGTTCTCAATGTCCCCTATCGTGTTTTGTAAATATTGGCTTGTGTTTACAGCGTTCTTTGTTTCACCTGAAGCAGCGCGAGTGGCACTAGATGGTTTTCCTTTTTTAGGAGTTTTCTTGAAGGCTCTTCCAACAGACCTTCCCGCTGAGGATATGCCTCTGCCGATAGCCCTGCCAGCCATTGCAGCGCCCCTGCCTATAGCGGCAAGTATGGGAAGTACCATTTTATCTTACTCTTACTCGCATTTCTGTGATGGTTACGTCTTGCAAGGGCCTGATTTCTATTGCGTTCGTGCCTGGTCTTACGAAGTGATTTATGTTTCTAGAATCCTCTCTTTTCGCTGTGTTTATTCCCATTAAGTACCCGTTTATGAATAATTCCAGCCTTTTTTGTTCTGTGTTCGGGAAGCTTAGTTCTAGCAAGACGTTCCTGTTTTCTTTTAGTATGTATTCATCGTTGTCTTCTTCGAATAATTCGTCTTGTAAGAAGAAGTAATATATGGGGTGGTCTGGGTCTTCCATTTCTGCTGTGAATCTTAGGCTGTCTATGAGTACTTGTCCTTCCCCTATCCTGAATTCAAATTCGTTCTTGCCTTCTCGCAGGTACTCCTTGCTTATTGTATGCGTGTTTAGGACGTTGCAGTCAGGTATGCCTCTGAATATTCTTTGGTTGTTAACCCTTACTTCGAAGTCCCGTACGTTTCTTTGATCGCATACCGCTGTATATCTTAGTCGTGCTATTTCCAGGTTTTCACGCTCTCTTTCTGTCAGGATGGCTTCTTGTATGTTTTCGCTTAAGGATATGTCTGTGACGTCTCCAAGGATTCGTATGTTGCTTAATTCGTATTGGTTATACCTCCAGAATACGAATCCTGGGCTGCTGACTGAGAATTCGAGTGTGTTCTGCCTTTCTAGCAGGCTTTGCTCTATGTATATGGGTGGTGAGTTTCCATCGCTTAGTTCTCCTCTGAAGATTGTTTCTCCGTTCAGGGTTATATGAAGCCTGCCCCTCGGCTTTCCATCTATGTTAAATGTTAGTAACACGTTTTCTGTGAGGTCAGGTCTTATGTCGAAGTTCATCCTGTCCCTTTCATCGTCAAAGACAGAGTTTTTAGTGTACGCACTGCTTTTCCTGGCGAGTTCCTGGGCGTCTGTGCCTGTGCTTACTGTGAAGGATGATAAGTCATATAGTCTTTCGTCGATTCCCAGGAATTCAATTCTTCCTATTTGTTCTCTGAGGACTATCCCGGTTACTCTTCTTTCATCGTCGTCTATTTCTGTAACATTAGGGTCTAGGAGTTCTTGCCTTTGATCTGGTGGGAGGAATAATATGTATAGTATTATAAGAACTGTTATTACTATTACGAGTATTGCTGAGCCGCTTGCACTCTGGGCTTTCCTCTTCATAATATGATTCCCATAATAATATCAGTATTTAAACATTTTGATTTGTACCGAGAAAAAACCTTTTTATTCTAGCCAGTCTTTGTTGTTCTTGAGTTTTTCAGGGAGGTAGTCGCTTATTACGAAGTTCAGGCCGTGCTTTGCCAGTGCTTGTTGCTCAGCTCTTTTCTTTGCTTTCAATAATTTGTTCAAGGCATCCTGCCATGTATCATATGTTTTTACGAATGGATCGTTTTTCAACCCGTCTTTTATTCTTTTAACATCTACTTCTTCTAATGGATGGGTTGGCAACTTATAAGATTCTATGTCTCCAGGGGTTATCCCTATAAACCTGGCTCTTGGAACGCAGAAGAACTCGTTTATATGCGCTGCGTTACCGCTTCCCACTTTCAAAGTCCTGTATATGTTCAGGTACCCGTACGGGTCTCCGTCTGTGAACACGTATACTGGTTTGTCTGTGTAATCACTAAGCCTTCTTATAAACCTCCTGCACGCCCTGGTGGGGACTCCTCCCATGCTTACAAGTATGCATTTTGATTTCTTCCAGAACCTGTGCTTGTTCAGCCTTTCAAACATACCATTGGTTTCTATTGCGAGTATGAACTCTGCTTTTGTTTCAAACTTGAGGTTTTCAACGTCTGAAGGAATACTGTAAGAGCCGCTTCCAAACTTCGTGCAGTCAATCCTCACATCCCTGCCTGTTGAAGAGTCTTTGTCAATAACAACTAGTTCTCCTGCCACGCTTCCCCCGTGCTCATCAGCTATGAAGCCTAGTTGCTCCCTGTTCACCTGGAACATTGCTTCAATGTCATCCATTACCGAGTCAGATTCTGTTTGCTCTTTGAAACGGGCTTCATCCCAGTTCTTGCTAACATAATATGCTTCTCTTTTCGTTGCAATGTCATCGCTTTCAATGAGCGTCTTTGACAAGGTCATAAGCCTAAGGGTTTGCGCGAAAGTCTTGACCGTGTTAGCTGTAAGAGTTCTTTTCTTCATATTGCCTTTCAACGAGAAAAATCCTTGCTTGGAATCATAGGCTACATTGCTAAGGCTTCTTATAGGAGATTCTACTTCTGCCTTCTTACCTTTTTTAACATCCGAATGGATTTTCTTTGCCGTTTCCTTTATCTGCTTTAAGGCATCAGCCATCCTGCTCACCTTGTTCTTCTTCCTCACGCCCTATCCTTGCAAGCTCTTCATCGTAATCCTCGTTCTTTGACGGGTCAAAAGCCATATCATCGAGCTTGCCACGTTTCTTCTCAAGCAACCCGGCTAGTAACTCCCGTACTTGCTCTTCTTCTTTCTCATCATATCCCAGAAGCTCTTTCAGGGATTCAGCGATATGAGGTATGTATGTTTCAATATAGCTTCTTTTCTTTATCTCATCCCCGACGCGTTTCTTCTTCCCAATGTACTTTGAAAGGTTCCTGCCTACTTCCTGTAACGCCAGGCGGACTTCTTTTATGATTTCAGGGTAATGCGCGATGGCTTCTTTTGCCTCACTGGTAAAAGGAACCCAGACACTAGCAATATGGACTACTAAGACAACAGGTCCTACGGGCAGGTTCTTCCCGGATTGCTGTAACCCGTACTGCTTCCAGTTATTACTAGTAACAGCTTCCGTGAAAGCACACCCGCCTTGCTGGTATAACAACGGAACCCTGTTCGCAAAGCGCATCAAGTCCAGAGTTCCTTCCTTTGATAGAGTTCCCCCGTAAGCCAGGCTTGCCTCCACCAGGAAAGGATTCCCCCTGTAAACACTTGGAGGTCTGCTTATGCTCGTGTAGAACTCCGCGTTAACCTCTTTCTTCAGGCCTTTCTCTAAAAGCTCGGCTCCTATAGGGACGATGCAATCAGTTGGAGGCATCATTATCTTCGTCTTCCTAATGCCTTCTATGAGTTTCTCAGCCATATCCCTCGTCATGCTCTTAGGCTTCGTGTTGTTCATCAGCCCTGCGTTTTCAAGTATTTCCTCGCTTGCTTTCTCCCCTATCCTGGAAAAATCTTGTCTGAGGAATTGCTTTAACGTCTTCGCCTCGGTAACATGGAGCATCTTGATGAGCATTCCGAGTTCGACGCCGTAAGGATGCGGCTTGATCTCCTCGGGCAGCACTGGCTTTTCCTCGGAGACGCGTACAAGCATTAACTGTTCTCCTTTCGGGGGCTGGTAAATAATGGTAACATGGGGGTTGATAATAGCGGTTTGCTTAACGTATTCATCCACGGATTGCCTTCCTTTGAAATAACTTGCTTCCAAGTCTATTTCAATCCTCGTGCCATGGTCTTTGTTCCAGTCCTTTGTTGCTTCCCCGACTATTTCAGGCTTGTTTTTCTGCGTGTCTATCTTAAGCTCATAGTAATGTGCTGGCTCCCCTGGGTGGATCTTGCTTGTAATCCTTGCAGGCTTGCCCGTTGTGAGCTGCGCGTACATGACTGCGGCACTGATACCTATTCCTTGTTGTCCGCGCTGCATTTTCAGTTTGTGAAACTTGCTCCCGTATAATAGCTGTGCGAAAATCTTTGGGACTTGTTTTTTTACAATGCCAGGCCCGTTATCCTCAACTGCTACTCTGTACTTGTCATTCCCTAG
>PWLK01000105.1 GCA_003560545.1 Candidatus Woesearchaeota archaeon
AACTCTTATGAACCACTGCTTTGTTTTAAGTATCTCAATCTCAGTTCCACACCTCTCATGAACATTAACCGCGTGAGTAATATCTTTCTTTGAAACAAGCAATCCTTGCCTTTCAAGGTCCTCCGAGATTTTCTTCCGCGCTTCCTTTATTGGAAGGCCTTCGTACTCTTTAGCCTCATCATTCATCTTACCCTGAATCGTAATAGCAGTCTTCAACGGCAGCTTATACTTATGCCACTTAAACACGTCATCCTTATCCCCAAACGTACAAACCATCATCAAGCCAGTTCCCTTCTCCATATCCACGTTTTCATCATACAAAATAGGAACTTCATAATCAAACAAAGGAACCATTGCAAACTTACCCTTTAAGTCCTTGTAGCGTTCATCTTCTGGGTGCGCGAACAAAGCTACGCAGGCAGGCAATAATTCAGGCCTAGTAGTAGCAATAACAAGCTCCTTGGAGCCCTGCTTAAATATCACGTTGTTAAAATGAGAAGTCATATCCACGTTTTCGAATTCAGCCTGTGCAATAGCCGTCTGGCAATGCACACACCACGAAACAGGGCTTTCCTCTGTGTAAACATGTCCTTTCTTATACAAATCCAGGAAAGACTTCTGGCTTGTCTTAATACAATGATTGTCAATAGTTGAATAAGACCCTTCGAAATCAGCACTGACACCTATCTTCACCCAGTCAGCTGTGAAATCAGGCTTTATCTCCTCCAAAGTCTTCATACAGAGATCTCTGAACTCCTCCCTTTTCATCCTCTTAGAATTAACCTTTTTCAGCTTTTCAACCAGCCTCTCCGTTGCAAGGCCATTATCATCAGTGCCGTAAGGATAAAAAAGGTTTTTCCCTGCCATCCTATGGTAGCGTGCAACAATATCTCCTTGGGTGTAGCTGAACGCATGTCCCAAATGCATATTCCCTGAAACAGTTGGCGGAGGTGTATCTATTGAGAAGACAGGCTTCTCCGATTTCTCGTCGTACCTGTAAACCTTTTTCTTTTTCCAGTACTCAGCCCATTTCTTTTCGGATTCTTCAAAACTATACTTTTTTGGCAGTTCCAATCCTATCCCCCTTTAACAGGTTTTCGTGGTACCTTTTTATTTATAAAAGTTTACCTTAAACGCCCTCGCAAGTGGAAATATTTAAAAACAGATTTCTTTTTTATTCTGGGGAGGGGGTTAGAAGTGTGGAGTGGCTTTAAGTCGTACGAGAAGTATTTGTTCTTCTTGTTAATAATTTCCGCGTTCCTATTAGTAGCATTCGTCCACATTTCTTACCCAGAAGAGTTCTATTACGCTGTTCCTGAAGGAATCCGTGTTGGCTCAGGCATGGATTTCTATCCTTATCCTTTGCACGGCGATGAGTGGAACCACGTCGCACAAGCCGTGTACGTAATGGAAACAGGCATTTTTCCTTCAACGAATCCTTACATCAAGGATTATGGCTCTAAAGTGAATTTGCAGTCAGGATTCCATTTCTTCCTAGCACAATTCTTCACTCTTACTGGCCTGGACCCTGTTAGGCACTTCTGGTTCCTCCCAGCATTACTAGCAGTAATATCTGTGCTCTCCCTGTTTGCCTTGGTACTCTATTTGTCCAGGGATTTCTTTTCAGCTTTCTTTTCATCATTATTCTTTCTGGGCATGGCAAACAACACGAACATAATGGGTGTGTGGTTCTTAGTCCCTCTGTCATTCTCATTTTTCCTTGTATTCCTCTCATTACTGGCATTCCAGAAAAAAGAAAAAAGTTTTTACCTCTTGCTTGGCTTGTTCTTCTTAACATCTCTTTTCACATATCCTTTCGCAGCAATACTATCATTCATAACAATAACCACGCTATTCATCGTAGAAAACCGTGAGAAACTCTTAAAATCTTACAAACAAGTTTCATATATAGCCGTCATGGGCGCCGTAGGCCTGGCAATCGCCCTCATACTTTTCAGAGGGAACATATCATCACTCCTGCACTCACTATACTTCCCCTATGGATGGGTTACCGGGTTCGAGCACTTATACCCTTTAACAAGCATTACAGGAATCCTCCCACTTATTTTCTCCGCAGCAGCAATACTCTTCATGCTAGCAGTAAAAAAACTCTTTGAAAACACAAAAGCCTTCATAGTACTAGCCTTTCTCACAGGAATACTAGTCCTCTCATACACATACCTGAACTTTACCATAATAATCCCTTACCAAAGAGCACTAATATACCTAGCAATATCCCTCGCAGCACTCGGAGGCATAGGCCTGTCTTACACAATAACAAGCCTTTCACACCTCGTAAAAAAGCATTTTTCCAGCGCACAATACTTCCTACAAATAATAATCATAACAGGAATTATATTAACATTCTTCTTCAGCTACAACGATTATTACGAAGTAGAAGATGAAAGGTTCAAGCCCTTAATCTTCATATCAGAGGCAGACTACGAAGCGCTAACATGGCTGGAAGAAAGACACGGGACAGGCAACGTGGTACTCGCAAACGAAATAACCTCCTTCGGAGTATACCCTGTATCGAAGAACCATGTTGTGGGAATGCCGCTTTCCAACCTGGAAGGAGGGGATATTAACGCTGCACGAGAATTTTTCAGGGCGGATTGTGCAACAAAAGAAGAAATAGCGAGAAGCCGGGAAATCGACTTTGCTTATAGCCATTTCCCCTTGGATTGCGAGTTCCTCCAAGAAACCCGCGCCGGAGAAACTTATATATACCTCGTTGTGTCTTAGTCATGTAATATTTTTTTGTAGTATTCTAGCATTTGTTTTGTTGTTTTTTCGTTGTCGAATGTTTGTGCTCTTTTTTTTGCGTTTTCTTGTATTTTTTGTTTTTCTTTGTCTGTTAGTTTTAGTGCCTGGTTTATTTTTTGTGCTAGTTCCCTGTGATTTCTTGGTGTGAAAAGATATCCATTTTCCCCGTCTTTCTGTATTTGCTCTTCGAACCCGCTTCCTTTGCTCGCTACCACTATTTTTCCCAGTGCAAGGCTTTCTAGGCATGTATAGCCAAATGCCTCCCAATGGGATGGAAGCACTACTAATTCAGCTTCTTTTACTACGGGCATTAGGTATTTGTCGCTGAGGAACCCCAAAAGTATTAGTCTGTCTTTGTATTCTTGTGTTTCTTTGTTAAACTTTGCCAATACAGGATTTTTTGGATCTATGTACGCTCCGCACATCACAAGCTTCATCTTAGGATGTTCTTTGAAGATATTGGGAAGTGCTTTCCCTAAAGTTATTATTCCTTTCCTTTCTTCCATGCTTCCAAAGTAGAAAATATAAGGCTTTTCAATTTTTATACTGCTTTTTTCTGAATATTTTATTTTTTCATTTATATCTATGCCTAAATGTATTACATCTATTTTTCCTAGGAGGATTTTGAATTGTTCAGATGTTTTTCTTCTTAGAGCATAACTGTTAGAGCATATTGCGTCGCTATGCAGCAGTTGTTTTTTCTCTATCACTTTTTCTATTCTCATATCTATGTTTTTATTATCATTCAATTCAAGAACTTGGTATGTGGATGTGTGAAGTCTTGTGATAAATTTCGCTTTCTTTTTTTTCTTGGCTATTACAAAGCCTAAAGCTTCCTCGCTTTCTATTATGTCTATTTTGTGTTTGTTGTCTATTTCCTTGAATTTTTTGTAGAATTTATGTGCATAGATTATGTTGTGTATTGCTTCGGGAGCGATTTCTGATATTGGTCTTAGCAATCCTATGAGGCTTTTCTTTCTTTTATCGTTTTTTGTCTTTTTTTCTGAGTTTTTTTTATTTGGTTTTGCAAATGCTCTTACTGCATAAACATTTACTTTTCCGTCTTTGTAGTCTGAAGGTTCGTTCTCCGTCTTGCATATTACATGCACTTTATGGCCTTTTTTGGCTAAGTAGTGCGCCAGGTTATAAGTGTACGTTCCTAAACCTCCTATGTGCTTCTCCATAGGGTATTCTCTTGATATAAGGCAAATTCTCATTTTTTTAAGGGCTTATATTTCATTCTAAGTATTTTTGTGTTTATGTTGTTTATTATCTCTACTTTTAATGCTGATAGTTTTCCAGGAAACTTGTTTTCTTGAGGTTCTTTAAATAATTTGTCTGCGTCTTCCATGTTGCGCTTCCATTCTTTGTAATATTCGCTTTTTTTGTTCCACGGTTTGTAAGGATGTATTATGTGTAATATTGCTGCATCTTTGTCGTCTTTTCTTTTTATCAATCCTTTTCTGTTATATGGTTCTGATGAATAATAGTCATTGAATATGTAAGGCAATTCTTTCCATTTATTTATAAAGTAAAGATTTAATATGCCTTGGTCTCCCCACTTTGTTATGTTGCCATATCTTTTCAGCAACTTTTTAAGACATTCTTTTGTCTGTTCAGAATTTATTTTTGTGGGTATTACCATAACTCCTGTGTTGAAGGCTGTTTCAAAATAATTGTATTTTTCTTTTATTTTCCTGAAAGCAACAGGGTTTGTTTCTTCGAATTGTTCTATTATAGTTCTTTTATAAGATTCTTTTCCTGCTGCGAATTCGTTGTATTTTAAAAGTTTGGTTATATTTTTTCTTACTATTATATCTGTGTCTAGATATATTATTTTATCCCATTTTTTCATGTGTTCGTCGAATAAGTAGAATTTGCTGTAGACTGTGTTTGGATGGTGTCCTGATCCTTTCTTTGTTATTGGTTTTATTTTTCTTATTACAATGTTTTTTTTTCTGAACCATTCTAGGTTTTTTTCAGGCACTCCTTGTGCAAGTAGAACGTAATCTTCTTTCCATCCTCCGTATTTGTAGGAAGAATATATTACTTGCTTTGTTTTTTCTATATGGGATTTATCTGCCAGTAATACTATAGCGTTCTTTTTCATTTTATTATTTCTTCATATTTTTTTATGGCTTTGAGTGTTTCTCCATACCATATTTTTTTTCCTTTGTCTAGTACCAGTGTTTTATCAGTGTATTTTTTTATTAAGTCGTGGTTGTGTGAAGTAAGCACTATTGTTTTACCTTGCTTTTTTAGTTCTTCCAGTTTTCTAATGCATTTTTCCTGGAAATTTTTGTCCCCTACGGCGAATATTTCATCTAGTATTAGTATGTCGAAGTCTGTTTGTATTGCTATGGAATATGAAAGCCTTACTCTCATCCCTGAGGAAAAGCTGCTTATTTTTGTATCCATGAACCTTTCAAGTTCTGAGAACCCCATTATTTCTTTCATTTTCTTGTTTATGGCTTCTCTGGTCATTCCCATTATCGCCCCGTATAGGTACGTGTTTTCTTTTGCGGTCAAATCATCTTGGAATCCTACTCCTAATTCTATTATGGATGTTATATTTCCTCTGGTTTTTATTTTTCCTTTTGTTGGAACAAGTATTTTTGATATCATTTTAAGAAGTGTGGTTTTTCCGCTTCCGTTTCTTCCTATAATGCCTATGCATTCTCCTTTATTTATTTGTATGTTCAGGTTTTGTATAGCTTTAAGAGTTTCAATTCTTTCTTTCCTTGTAAAGGGATTCATTTTTTCAAATATAGTTGTTTTCTTTTCATGTCTTATTTTGAATTCTTTGGCAAGATTTTTTGTTTCTATCATTTACAATTCCTCTGCAAAGTACTGGCTTTGTTTTTCATAAACTTTTTTTCCTATGTAGTATGCTGCTATTGATATAGCTGTTGCGATAATAATGTATGTCATTTCAGGGTATGCATTATTTATTATGAGTTCTCTTGATGAATTTATTATAGTTGCCAATGGGTTCATTAAGTATATCCCGAGGTACTTGCCAGGTATTTCTTGCAATGTGTATATTATGGGTGTTGCCCAGAATCCCAGTTGTATCACTACATTCCATATGTGGTATATATCCCTGAATTTTACGTATAATGCTGTGAGAAAGTACGCTGCTCCTATTGAAAATATAAGCAAAGGAATAATTGTGGGTATGAATAGCAGGGATTTATGCCCTGGCAAAACGTTGAATGCTATTAGGAACACTAAGAATATTGCTATGTTAGAAAGCAATACGGCCAGTGCGTTCATTGCTGCACTTAACACAATTATTTCTTTTGGGAACGGAACTTTTTGTATAATATTTTTTTTTGACATTATGCTGTCCATGCTTACTATTGTTGTTTCCACGAAGAAATTCCATATTATTATACCAAGCAATAAGTACAAGACATAGTTATCTGTTCCTATGTTTAATAGAACGCCGAATACGAAGTATAGGACGAGCATCATTGATAATGGCTTTAAGAAAGACCATAGGAATCCTAGCATAGACCTTTTATATCTTATTTTAAAGTCTGCTATTGCCATTTCTTTTAGTAGGTTTATATATGTCATTTTTCTTTTAAGTATATTTCAAGCAATTTTTTTGTGTGTTTTTTTGCGGTGTCATGATATTTTATTTTTCTGTATCCTTCCAATCCCATATTTATAGCTCTATCTGGATTGTTTAGGACATACATTATTTTTTTTGCTAGTTCTCCTTTTTTTTCGGGTATGAACAGTAATCCTGTTTTTCCATTTTCAATCAATTTAGGTATATTTCCTTTGTTACTGCCTATAACTGCCCTTTTGTTTATCATTGCTTCCATTACTGCCAGCCCATATTGTTCCATCCATATAGAGGGAGCTATCACAGCTACGTTTTTCCTTATTTCTTCGTCAGTGTTTTCTGTATATCCTTTCAGTGTAATAGCTTGGTCCAGCCCTAATTTTTCTATTCGTTTTTTTACTAAATTATATTTTGTTCCAGTTCCTATTATGGTTAGCTTGACATCAGGATTTTTATTTGTTACTTCTGCCATTTCGTTTATAAGTATTATTATTCCTTTGTGTTCTTCTAAGCTGCCTATATATATTATTCTGTTCTTTCCAGGATTTTTTTTGCCGGTCTTTTTGTTAGTTAAGGGGTAAGGGAGAAGATGTGTTTTTTCGTACCTATTTTTCTCCATATATTTCTTTATTGTGAAGGATGGGCAAATAAACTTTTTTACTGCGGTTCTGGTTTCTTTCCTTTTTTTTATGAAGCTGTAAATGCTTACTAGATAAAAAGGCCATTTGCTTCTCCTGTGTTTAGTCCAACATTTAATTTTGATGCCAGTGGGACATTCTTCCATATTGCTGTGTGTGTTCCAAGATTCTGGGCATAAAAGTGAATAGTCATGGGTTGTTTGTACTACATTTTTTCCTCTGACCGCTCTAAGTATTGATAATGGGTCTATGTTTATATTATGTATGTGTATTACATCAGGGCTTGTTTTTTCTATGAATTTTTTTATTCTCAATATATTTTTCTTGCTTGAAAATGATTTCCTGTAATATTTGGTAAACAGGTTTTTTGGCTCTTGCAGTATTAGTTCCTCGCTTGTTTCTTTTCTCTTATTTCCATAGCTGACTTTCAGGATTGTGATTCCTTTTTTTTCCAGTTCTTTCGTTATTAGTTCTATGTATTTTTCTGTTCCTCCTATTCTTTCTGTATGGTCGTTGATCATTAGGACTTTCATTTTTTCAGTTCTTCGTTTATTTTCTTGACAAATTTTTCTGCTGCAAATTTTTCTGCATGTCTCTGGCAGTCTTCTTTTTTTATTTTATTTTCGTTAAATTTTTTTATAATTTTTACAAAGTTTTCTTTGTATGGCTTTTTTATGAGATGCCCTGTTTTTCCATTTATTACGGTCTCTTTGTATCCTCCCTCGTCTACTGCAAGCACTGGTTTCCCCGCACTCATTGCTTCTAGGGCATTCATGCCAAAATCTTCTTGTCTTGAAGTCGTAATTAGGCCTTTGCACGTTCCGTATAGTTGCTCAAGTTCTTTTTCAGAAACCTCGCCAAGCATTTCAACATTTTTCGGGAGGTTAGTTGATATTTTTTTTGCGTATCCTGCTGCATTGTCTCCTTTTGAATGCCCTCCCACTATTTTCAGTCTCTCTCCCGGGAGCTGCCTGAAAATATCTATTTGCAGATCTATTCTTTTATGAGGATATATCCTGTTAACGCTAATCCAAAAATCTTTACTTTCGATATATTTGTATTTTTTTATGGGGGGGTAGATTACTTTTGCTGCTCGACCATGGTATTTTTTTATCCTTTTCTTCACATTCTCTGAATTCGCAACTATTTTGTTTGCATATTTCATGCCGTTCTCCACAAAATATTTATGAACCTTAACCCATATTATAAACGGTATTTTTTTCCATCCCGCGATGCTCTTGAAGTATTCGTAAGAATCATAAAACATTCGTACAGGGGTGTGTATGTAGTAAATGTTGGGCTGGTGTTTTTTCGCTGCGAATACAGCCCAGTTACCACTTAATATAAAATAGTTGTATTTTCTTTGGTATGTTCTTGCAAATTTTATGCTTGCATGTATTTGTTTGAGTCCTGGGAACTGTATGTTTTTTCCCAGGCTTTTTATGTTGTCAGTTGGATAGCCTAGTTTTTTTACGTTTTTTTTATTCAGGTCTGTTGTTATTATGTCTGCTTTCAGTTGCCTGGCTAATTCTAAAACCAGCCTTTCCCCTCCACCTATGGCGTCTAGGTAGTCGTGGAATATCGCTATTTTCATTGTTTCATACCCGTCATGCTTACGTAGAACCCGGAGAATATTGTTTGCACTCCTATCACTATTAGTGTCAGTCCTAGGACCCCTGTTTTTATTTCTTCCAGTTCGCCGAATCCTGCCTGAACCCATTTTGTGAGGATGTAAGCGTTCAGTGCTAGGCCTGCTAATAATATTGTTATTCCTAGCATTATGCTTTTTTCCAGGGTGAAGTGTTTGTTCACGAAGTCCATGGATTTGTCTCTTTCGCCTAAGTGTGTTGTTGAGTAAGCTTTTGAGTAAAGCCATAGCATTATTACTTGGTATCCTGTTATTGTAAGGAGGCTTCCTATGAATACAGGGTGGGTTTCAAGTGTTACTCCGTTTAGCCTTAAGGGGCCGGTCATAAGAAAGCCTATTATAAGGATGCCTAATACAAATAACGAGATCCCTGGAACTAGGAATAAGTGGCTTGGGCTGTACAGCAGCATTAGCCTTAAGTACTTCCAGCCGTCTTTGAAGGTGCTTAGTTTTGATTCTCCTTTCCTAGGATGATACGTTATTGGCACTTCTTTTATTTTCATGTCTTGCTTTGAAGCTCTTATTATCATTTCGGAAACAAAGTCCATGCCTTTGGTTTTCAGGCTGAGTTTTTCAAAGGATTTTTTCTTTATCGCTCTGAAGCCTGAGTGAGCGTCCCTTACGTTTACCTTGAAAAACTTTCTTAGCATCCAGCTAAGGCCGGGGTTCCCGATGTATCTGTGGAGGAATGGCATCGCGTTTTTTTTCATCTTGCCGTTCAGCCTGTTTCCTATTACTATATCGTATTTGTCTGCGTGCTTGACGAGCTTGGGGAGTTCTAGGAAGTCATACGTGTCATCTGCATCTCCCATTATTACACATTCTCCTTTTGCTTCCTTAAAGCCCCGTAGGAGCGCTGCGCCGTATCCCTGCCTTTCTTCCCTTACAACTCTTGCTCCGAGCTTCCCAGCTATACTAGAAGAAGTGTCTTTAGAATTGTTGTCTACTACTATGATTTCTGCTTCTGGCAAAGCTTTTTGTATCTTCTTTATGCAAATCCCAATGGTTTTTTCTTCGTCCTTGCAGGGCAATACTACTGAGTACTTCATTTTTTCACGAGTAATATAATAGTTATTATGATTGCGTAAGCAGCGAAACTCGTCCAGACATTGAAGATTCCTAGCAATCCAAGTATTAATCCAAGCAGAATTGCTATGCTTATGCTTATACCTATGATTAAAGCTATTCTTTCAACGCCTTTTACTTTATTGTAGAACTTGTTCATCACAAGGTATCCTGGGACGAAGAATATGAGTGCAAATCCAATGATTGCCTGTACTACTTGGATTATTGTTTCAAATGCCACTTGTTCACAGCTCCCCTATGCTTTTTAATGGATAATCATTTATTTCCAGGCCTTTCTCATACCTTATGTTCCCGCAATTAATGCAGTTAAAATACGGCCCGTACTTCCCGTTCATTATATCTAGCCATGACCCGCAACTGCACTTCAACCCTTCCAATGACTCTTTTTTATGCTTAACACACGTTGGCAAGCCCTGTTCGTTCTTAACAGTTGCGGTAGTCCCGCATATCGGGCATTTTTCAATCTTGTACTCCCCGTACCTCTTCCGAACCCTCATCCATGAATAAGACCTTGTTCTCGTTTTTAAGGTTTCCGTTTTTCTACCGGCTCTGTCCCAAATCTCACATTTTATTGCTGCGAAAACACCACTGCGTCCTGCCTGGCGCAGGTTCATCGTCAAGCAAGCTACATGAATCGCTTGCTCTCCTGGCTTGTTTCAAGGCAGCAACAATGATTCGGGACAGAGCCTTTTTCTACCATAATTTTTTTAAGTACATCCTTCCTGTCCTTTTTTTATGAGGGTTTTTTTTGCGTTGTTAACAGGTCTTTTAGTGGTTTTAGCAGGTTGTGCTGTTGATAGGGACTTCGGTTTCCTCGGAAAAACGCCTGTCACACTTAACGACGAGTCAGACTTGGACAAACTAATAAATTTAACGAGTAATTACGAGATAGTCCTCCTCGGAGAGGCTTCCCATGGCACCCAGGAGTTCTATGAGTGGCGCAGGCTGATTTCTCAGAGGCTAGTCGAAGAGAAAGGCTTTTCTTTCATAGCAGTGGAAGGTGACTGGGATTCATTGTACGAATTAAACCTGTACGTTAAGGGCTTATCCGATTATAATTCAGCTCGTGAAGTCCTGGAGACCTTCGAGAGGTGGCCTACATGGATGTGGGCTAACAAGGAGGTAGAGTTATTAGCTGAGCGGCTGAAGGAATACAACCAAGACCTTCTAGTAGAGGAAAAAGTTGGCTTTTTCGGCTTGGATGTTTACGGCGCTGAAAACTCTATTCTAGTTGTCCAGGAAACACTGGGAGATGTGTATCCTTGCCTTTCCCGCTTCCAAAATGACTTCGGGGATTACCCTGCATACTTAGCGCAGCAAGGCGGCTCTTGTGAAGACGAAGCAAGAAGTGTTTTCCAAAAAATTAGTGATAACCAGTCATTAAGAGAAACTCTTGGCAGCAAAGAATTCTTTTACTTGGAGCAGAATGCTTTCGTTGTGAAAAACGCGGAGAAACACTACA
>PWLK01000044.1 GCA_003560545.1 Candidatus Woesearchaeota archaeon
ATCCAGGGCACAAATGATACAGGCACTCCGGGCCCTGCAGCTCGATACCGGGGCGGAGGAGCTATGAGAAAACGACAAAAAGCAAAACAGCAGGAGCCTGCTGCCATGCTGGTGGCATTTGGTGAGGCGTGGCGTGCAGCACTGAACCGTGATGATCACAAAACGGCAGCCAGGGCAAGGCAGCAGGCCGATGCCATCCTCAAGCGGCATCCAGAATACCGGCAGCACCCTCCCAACAGGGCAGCCGGGCCCAGGGTGAGCAAAAATCTATTTATTGAATGGGAGGCGTTTCTGGAGTATCCGACCGGCTAAAATTATCACTTAAATTGTGGAATTTTCCACGAATAAAGTGCCATACACATTCCGAGAGTTGCTATAATTAAGGTAACCTGAATTTATAACTTAATTTTATTAGTATGGAGAAACTTTATAATATGCAAGCGTACCGCACCGGTGATGCACCGGGCTATTTTTCCCTGAAAGGGCTCAAGGAGAAACGTGCCAAGATCCTCAAGGAGGCCGAGGGCATCCAAAATGCTGCAAAGGCAGCCGGCCGGGATATGAACAGCACAGAGAGGCGAAACTTCGACAACCTTTACAATACATTTATGGATATGACCGAGCAGATCCAAAAACATGAAGCAGCACAGCAGGGCACCCGTATGGCATCCGGACCTCAGCCCACCTATTGGGCCGATGCCGATGGCAAAAAGATCCGAGTGGTAGGGCCTGGTGAAAAGCTGGCCGAGGGGCCGGCAGATGTTTCGCTCGGAGAGTGCCTCCGCACAATGGTTACAGGCAAGGGCACCCCGGATATCAAGAATGCATTGGCCGAGGGCACGGACAGTGCCGGAGGTTTCACCGTGCCCACAGCCACCCTGACCGAGTTTATTGATAAATTTCGGGCAAAGAGCAGGGTGCAGAATGCCGGTGCTCGGATCCTGCAGCTCGATACCGATAAAACCGTGATCGCAGTTGTGTCATCGTCTCCAACGGCCGAGTGGAAAGAGGAGGCATCAAGCCAATCTGAAACCAATTTCACCTTTGCTGGTGTTACCTTTGAGCCCAAAACCCTGCGCTTTATTGTGAAAGCCTCCCGGGAGCTTATGGCAGACTCGTTGAACATGAACGAGGTGCTGGAATCTGTTTTTGCTGGCACTACTGCAGCTGCAGTTGACCAGGGCATCCTGTTCGGCAGCGGATCTGATGGGCAGATCAAAGGCCTCAGCAGCTACAATATCGCCGAGGTGGATATGGGCACCGATGGTGCGCCTCTGGAGAGTTATGCACCTCTGGTGCAGGCCTATCAAAAAATGTTAGAAAACAACGCACCAGCTCCCACCGGTTTCATAATGAACCCGAGAGAATGGGGAACCCTGGCGGGCCTCACCGATACCACCGGCCAGCCCTTGCGCAAGCCGGAGGCCCTGGCAGATATCCCGATGTACGAAACCACTGGAGTGCCTGTGGATGAGGTACATGGTGGTGCCTCGAATGCCAGCAGGATCATTACGGGCGTCTGGCCTGATCTGGTGATCGGCCTCCGCAGTGAGATGAGAATCGACCTGCTCCGGGAGCGCTATGCCAGTACCTATGAGTACGGGTTCCTGGTGCACATGCGAGTGGATGCCATTCCTGCAAGGGATGAGAGCTTTGCCCAGATCACCGGGATCATTCCCGCAAGTGGAACCTGATGTATCGATCTGAGCGAATAGGCACACTGATCGGCCGGATCACCGGAGCCCGTTACAGGTTCTGGCCCGGCCACATCATCCCCGCACCGCCTGGCGACCTTCATGGTTACCCTGGCGTTGCGTGGATGGGTGAGGATCCGGAAACACCACCACCATCAAATGAAGGCGTGGAGGTGATCATTCCCAGAGGACTCCGATCCGTGAATTATCCGGTGGCGCAAGTTATCAAGATGGCTAAGAACATGAGCCGGGAGCAGCTCCGGAAATTCACCGAGGGCGACCGCAGGAAAACACTGCTCAAAATTTCTAAAGGATAATTATGACAAACAAAACAAACAGGTGGTATAGACAAATTGAGGTAGATGGGGCGGCTGTGATCGACACCATCCAGGATGGAGTGCGGCAACAGAACATGAAGCATTTTATCTCAAGTTTTCAAGGTGATGGAACCCTGGAGGTGAGTGATGATAAAACAAACTGGAGGAGTACAGGCAAAACCTCCGGTGATGAGATTGAGCCCTGGGTTACTCTGCCAAGATACGCACGGATCAATGCTGCTGGACAAAAAACCGTGCACCTTATTGCATTATGACACCTCCCAGGAAAATCGTGGAGCCCCACCACGTATCCTGACTAAGGGCCGGGCTTGTTCATGGCCCGGTCCTGTTATTCTATTGTGCTGTTGACGGTGCCAACATTCACCCGAGGCACCCGGGGCTTCATATCACCCCGGTTATACAAGGCCCTGCCGGCCAGGTCAAACGGTAGGGCCTTTTTATCTACAGGATGCTCGCAGGCGCACGAGGTTGCCCCGTAACGTACGAACGCAGCCCGAGGGATATATGGGCATGGGCAGGCCGGGCAGCCAGAGACAAAAAGGGCCGAACACCCGGAGGCACCCGACCCTCGGAGACCATTACTGGTGCTCCGCAGTTGTGGTTTCTTTATTGCCTGATAAGACTAATGATCCTTTTGAGCAGCTCCTCCCGATCCTGCACATACTGCTCCAGCTCGTTCCGGTTCTGAGTTAAGGTCCGATTCTGAGTTAAGGTGCCCATTTGATCAGCAAGCAACCCATCGGAGAGACC
>PWLK01000084.1 GCA_003560545.1 Candidatus Woesearchaeota archaeon
GATATCTTCCCGGCACATCCTTCTCAAGCCCTCCGTGATCGCCACACACAGAAGTGGGCTGGAGACGTGTGGAAGGTTTACGAGATTCTAAAGGAGCATCGGCCCGACTTGATTCTACAGGCGTTTGATGTCAATCCCACCGGGCTTCTTATGGTGTCTGATCTAGACCCTGAAAATCATTATCTTTCTGATAACTACCATAATATTGTTCGTAGTTACATGAAACGTTCTGTTCCTGAAAGTATTTTACATCGAGAGGATTTATCTTGAACGTGCATCAGGTCACTCACGAGTTTGAGAAAGAACTTGAGCGTTATACCGGCGCACCACACGCCATAGCAATAGATAATTGTAGTAACGCAATCTTTCTTTCGTTGATGTATGAAAATGTAAAAGGTCTTGATGTCTACATTCCAGCACGAACTTATATGTCAGTACCGTGTGAAATTATCCATGCCGGGGGTAACGTAAAGTTTCTTCCGGTAGAAGGAGAAACAATCACAGGTGCTTACAGGCTTTCACCAACCCGCGTTATAGATTCTGCATTACGGTTCACCCACAATATGTATGTGCTAGATAGTTTCATGTGTGTTTCCTTTACCGGCCCGTACAAGCATTTGAAACTCGGTAAAGGTGGTGCCATACTCACTGACGACGATAAAGCCGCAGAATGGTTCAGACGCGCTCGTTTTAGTGGCAGACGGGCAATCTCATACCACGAAGATACCTTTGATATGCTTGGGTGGAACTTTTGGATGATGCCTGACGTAGCCGCAAGAGGTCTTCATATGATGACACAGTTCTATGATCTTGACGGAAATCCCAAGGAAAATCAAGACCTTACACTTCCATACCCCGACCTGTCTAAGCATGAGGCGTATAAATGATTAGTGAAAAAGCATCTGTTTACGGAGACGTAACGGTTGATCCCTCTTCGAGGGTTGATGATTTTTGTGTACTATCGGGGCACATTACTATCGGGAGATACGTTCACTTGTCATGTCACGCAAGCATTATTGGTGATGTGGTCATGGAAGATTTTTCAGGGTTGAGTGGTGGAGTAAGGGTTTACGCAAAATCCGACGATTACTCTGGTAACTGGTTGACTAATCCAACTGTTCCCAAGGAGTTTACTAACGTCGATGTTCGTCCTGTACGGATATGTAAACACGCGATTGTTGGGGCTAATTCAGTAATCCTTCCCGGCGTTACGATTGGTGAAGGTGCGGCTGTTGGTGCCAATTCGGTTATCAGAAAAGATGTTGAACCATGGACGATTGTTGTTGGAACCGGAAAGGTTATTGGAACTAGAAACAGACGTTGCCTTGAACTAGAATGCGAATTGTAATTGCAGCGCGGGGATATAACCCAACCAAAGGTGGACACATAGTTCTTCATAAGCTATGTGACTCCCTGCTTCGCATGGGTCTTGATGTTTACATGAAACCACATAGTAAACATTGGGCAGTAAATCCAAACTATCTTAGTCAAGTCACACACGAAGTTACTGATGACGATTTTGTTATTTATCACAACAGTATAGAAGGTAATCCTTTCAAGGCAAAGCGGTGGATCAGGTGGATGTTGTATCGCCCCGCAAAAATTTATGATGGTTTCCTTGTTTTTTATTCAGAGCAATTCGGTCCAGGGCCTTATCTTCGCGTTATCGAGCCACACCTTGACATTTTTTACAATAAAGGGTTAGAGCGATCAGGCGAATGCTGGACATGGCGCAAAGCACAGCGAGAAGGGTTCAAACCGGAAGATCGTCCGAAGTCTGGCTACGAAATTCCTCGCGGAACGGACAACCATACCCTATCGAACATCTTCAACAATTACAAGACTTTTGTATCGTATGACCCCGCAACTTTTCTGTGCGTTCAGTCCGCGCTCTGCGGCTGCGACACCGTTGCCCCGAAACTTGTAGGAAATACCTTTCCGTATCCCGGCGTTGCTCGATCCATGAAAGACATACCCAGAGCACGAGAAGAACACGGACTTCTGCGTGAGGTTATTGAGAAGGAATATCGAGAGCAAGACGTTAATGCAGCCGAAGTAATCACCAAACTCATTAAAGAGGTGAAATAATGCCGTTTGTTTATGATTTACAGTTAGATAAAGTCGTTGGTTGTGGTGTAAGTAGAAGCGTGTGGAAAACACCCGATGGACGCGCCGTAAAACTCGCTCACAGGTTCGATAATGGCGCAGCAAACAGGATAGAGTGGGTTATATGGCACCACGCTGAACCAGAACTTAAAAAAATACTGGTCCCACCTATCTCAATACACGAAAACGGAATATACATGGTTGTAACTTTGGGTGATCCTATCAGAAAAAACGAGGTTCCAAAAAATATTCCGCCTTACCTAACCGACGTAAAAACGGCTAATTGGGTTCGTATCGCCGGTCGGGTACTTTTAGCAGACTATGCCCAATTCGGTGTTTTGACACACCTCGGGTTGGACCCAGTAAAATTGCGTGATTACACCATTCCAGTAGAGGAACTATGCAAAAAATAGATGTAAGAATTCCTTACGAACCGGGCGGTAAGTTAGGATGGGACTATAATAGGATTGTGATGGAAACCCCTCACAACTGGGTTCTTTTTCTGGATCACGATGTGTTTCTTGCGCTAAATCCTAATTGGTATCATATCTGTCAGCAAGTGATTGAAAACAATCAGAAAGTTGGCGTATTTACTTGTCGGACAAATGCAAAACACAGTGATACGGGTCAGTGCGATCCCGATTCCCCTTCGACAGATTGCTTATTTGAGCA
>PWLK01000012.1 GCA_003560545.1 Candidatus Woesearchaeota archaeon
CGCAGATGCGGCAGCGCAGCAGCGCCCGCGCGCGCCAGACGCGTCTCGGCCCGGCCCAGCAAGCCGCTCGCGGTCCCGGCCTCACGAAGCTTGGTGAATTTGAGCGCACTCTGCTGGCGCTCGAGCCCGCCGAGCACTTCGTAAGTCATCGTGAGTCCGGCCAAGACGTCCCCGGACAGATTATGCGCGCGCGCAAAGCGTCGGAGTTCTTCCCACACCGAGCGTAGATAGGCCCACCGCGGCTCGCCGTCATTCTTGTCCGCGGAGCGTGCACGCAGATCGCCATAGAACGCTTTCAGGGCCTCTGTCTGACCGAGATCAAGCGGCTGGCCGTGACGATGTGCGGAGTACGCGAACATGCACAAGCGGTTTTCCATGCGCTCGAGGATCGAAGGCGCAAAGATTGCATTCGCGCGCAACCGGCGCAGGGTCTCTTGCCAGTCTGCGGGCAGCGCATCGGACGGAAGCGACACGCTTCGCGCGTAGTCGCGCCGTGGTCCTTTGCAGATTCCGTTGAAATCCGCACGGTGCCGGAGCGATCGCGCGACTTCGTGCGTGGTCTCGCTATAGATCTGCTCCATCCCGAGGGCTTCGAGAGCCGCGGCGAGGTTCTCGAGATCCTCCGGCGCCCGGCTGCGCAGCTGCGCGAAAGCGTGCAAGTCGATCTCGTCAGGAACGTCGAGACCTTCATCGGCGCAAAACGACATGAAGGCTTCAAGTGACTGGAGCAGCGCGTCGTCCATCGCTTCCAGCGCGGGATGGTCGAGCAGATGCGCCATGTGCGGCGCGCGCAGCAGAATATGACGCGGCGTGCTCATGCCCGGACGCCCCCGCGGGCGCGGGCGATCATCTTGTTTTGACCAGCCGCGTAGAGCTTCTTCTTGTCGATCCACGCATAGGAGCGATCGCAGACCGTAAGCGTGTTGCCGAGCATGTCAGCAGCGATCTGTAGATTATCCCAGGATTCGTCGAGCAGCAGTGTCGCGTAGCCGTGGCGCCACTGATGAAACGTCATTGGCAGGCCTGCTTCGGCGGCAGCGCGCTGAAACCACGGATCGAAGGTGTCTTTTCCGAGCGGCCGGTCGGGCGTTTCGACCGCAGGAAAGAGATGGATGTTCTCGTCGGCATGCGGGAAGAGCGGGCGGACCCGGCGCAGATACCATTCGATCACTTGCGGGCCGTATAGCTCAGCGCGAAGCAGTGACGGAGGCTCTTCCTTGCCGGATTTTGTCTCTGCAGCGGCGAGGAAGAAGCTGTGATCGGGGCGATCCGGCCCAGGGCGATGAAAATTTGCGCGCGAGCCGCGAAGGCGCAAGTTCAGCACGTTGGATAGGCGGATCGGACGGCCCGCGTATTCGATCGCGGCCGCCGCCGCGGCAGTGCCGAGCGCACGAACGAGGGACAGCTCCTGAATGGTGAGAGCGTCAGCCGTGGTGTCAAAGGGATCGCGACCATCGGCGCGCGCGCTTTCGAGTATTTCCTCGGCTTTCGCCTGCAGGATCCGGTGCATGTTCCTGAATCGGCGTTCGCGTTGCTTGTCGTTCAGTAGCGCCTCGCACCAGATACGCGTCTTGTGGCGCATGCCGTTGCTGAGCTCGCGGCCATCCTTGAGAAACTGGCTCGACTTGACCTGACGGACAAACTCGTCGTCGAGGAGACCGTTGCGAGCGAGCACGACAAGCAGATCAGCGTAGTATGAATAGGCCGATCCCTGGGACAGCGTCTCCGGCAGGTGCTCGACCGCCTCCGTGCGCCGGATCGTGGCTTTCACGTGGTCGAGGGCGAACAGCGCGCTGACATCATTCACAGATGCGAGATCCGATACCGGCTGCATGTAGCCACGATCGAGGTCAACCGGGCAGTGCGGCAGCTGCCGCAGATGATGACGCAGCGCCGCGAAGAAGCGCTCGCGCCGCGCAGGACCCACGCGGTCGCTGTCCTTGCCGCTGACTTCGTCGCGCCCCGTCGCTGCACGGTGCACCATCTCGGCGATTACGGTCTCGACATTGTCGGGCAACGCATGGGCCTCGCGCAGCTTTGGCAGTTCCGGCAGTGGCGCCTCGGGCAGCAGCGCGGCGAGTTCAGGAATGAAGGCGTATTTCGCGAGAATGCGCAGCGCGTTGCGCACGCCGCCACGATCGGATGGGGTCACAAAGGCACTCTCGAGTCGCTCCAGCGCGTGCGCATCCGCGAGCTGCCTGGGTTCGACGCCGGCGCGGCGCGCGACATCAGCGAGCCGGGTGAGTCCGCCAGCTTCGGCGGCGTGAATGAGTCCGCCGTCTCGTGTGTGGAGCATCACCGCGGCGAGCAACCCGGCCCATCCATCCATGCGTGATTTGCGTTCCTGTTCCGCCGCTCTCGCGCCCGTCGCAATCTTCAGGGACCGCACGAGATCCGCGCGCCATTTCTTGTACGCTTCCAGCGGCTGCCTGAGGTCGGGGCGGGGATGCACGCCTTTACGCGCTTTCGGAAAATTCTGTTCGATCCAGTCCAGGCTCGCCTCGAGTGTCGAGAGCGGTGCGTGGTTGGTGTGGGTTGTGAGCGTGCGCAGCGCCTGCAGCAGATAGGCCGGGCCCTGCGCGGTGATGTGATCATGGACATGCTGCCAGGTCTCGATGCGCGCGGGCGCGGACACTGCGGTGCTTGGGGGAAATAGATGCTTCATGCTCACTCCTGTTTCCGGTTCCGCTTAAACCGGATATTGGCCGTTAATTCCGGGGAAGAAGCGAAACTCCGATCCGTTTTCCGCTGCCGAAAGCGGGC
>PWLK01000043.1 GCA_003560545.1 Candidatus Woesearchaeota archaeon
TCGTAGTATGCTTTGGAGGGTTTCTTGGACGGGTAGAGGTGTAGGTAAGGAGTTTTTTTGTGTAATGATTCCTCGAACCTGTGGTCTTCAGGTATTTTGTGAAGGACTGGCATGCCGAGGAATCTTTCTATTTCTTCTGGTTTAACCCTATACTTTTTTTCTTTGTGCCTTGTTAGGATTATGCCTGCTATGGTCTTCCCGTGCTTCCTTGCGAATTCAACTGCGCGCTTCGCGTCCAGCAATGAGGAGTGATCCGGGTTCACGACTATTAAGACTTCGTCGGATAAGCTTAGGATGTGCGTGGTTTCTTTTCCGAGGCCAGGGGAGCCGTCTATTAAGACGTACTCTGTTAAGAGGTGTAAGTCTTGTAAGTGCTCTCTTAGCTTTTCGAAGTCTACGAGTTTCATAGCGTCAACGGAGATGTCCGCTGGTATTATCCTTAGGCCTGTGCGGTGCTCGTAGACAGCGCTGTGAATCGGGTGTAATCCTTGCATTACGTCGTGTATCGTTACAGGGAAATAAGATGCTCCGAGGTGAGCGGTGAGGTTTGGCGCGCTAAGGTTTCCTTCTACTACGATTACCTCGCCTCCAAGCCTTGTTATGGCTAAGCCCAGGTTTATAGTGGTGGTGGTCTTGCCTACTCCGCCTTTCCCGCTTAGGACTGCGATGAATTTAGCCATGTTAAAAGAACTAATAGGGGTTCATGTATTTAAAGTTATTCCTGCTTGCCCTGGAACTCTGCTTCTACGCGCCTGTAAAAGTCTAATTGGAATAAGTAGTACTTCGTTATTATGTCTATGTTAACAATTTCCTCTCTTCCATCGACGAAGGTTTTCATTGCGACGTGCCGCCTGTACTCTTGTTCCCTTTCAGGGTTCGGCGACCTGTGAAGTTTTCTTAGCAGGAAGAAAAGCTCTACGTTATCCGAGACTTGCTCGTCACCAGGATAAATTTCTCTGACAAGGTTACCTCTTTCTATAGGCGTCCCAGGTATTTCAGGTATTTTCTTTTTGTCAACAGCGCCTTGGAGTATGGCTTTGAACGCGTACTCGTAAGCTTCTATCATCCTGCCTATGGCGTTAAGCAAGACGTCCACGGTTCTCGTGTACTTAAGGCTTACGTAGATTAAGTGCTCAACTCTTTTTAGCTCTTCCTTGGCTTCGCTGAGAAGCTCTTTTCTTTCTTCGTCCGGGTATTCATCTGAAGATTCGCTCATTCTTCGTTGTAAGCAGGCTTGCCTGTTCTATAAATATTTTTGTGTTTTTCAAATGATTCTTAAGCTGTTTTTCGGATAAAGTCTTCATATCGTAGTCATCCGAGCATATGACATATTTTTCTTTCCTTGTAAATTCAACGGGGCTTTCTTTGTGCGCGGAAAGAATGTCTTTTAGCTCTCTGATCGTCTTTACATGGCCTGGGCTTATGTTGTGCCTTGGAACTATTTTTTCTTTGAAAACCCTGAATTTTGACTCAAAGTTATCCTGGTATGATGGGATTCTTTTGAACAGCCTTTCATGCTCCAAGACAGATGTCATTGCTTGTTCTGCGGCGCTAAAAATGTTTTTCGCAGCCGAAACAAGTATTTTTGGGTCTTTAAGCAAGGGGTACGTCACGGTTAAGATGTGGTCTGCCATCCTAACGGTTTTTTTTGCGTTCTCCCTTAAAACCTGGAATTTTTCCATGTGAAAAATAAGATTTTTATTCTTTGTATATAAATGTTGCCGCGCTTACTCTGAGAGCTTCATTATTGCTTCTGCGAGGTCTCCTTTGCTTTCCCCTAGTGCTTTCCTGGCGTCTTCCTCTGAAGCGTTGGCTTGCTCTGCAACGGTTTTAACGTCTTCATCGGTTATCACGGGCTCGCTTTCAATCTCTTTTAACCGCTCTTCCCCTGACACCTGGTAAGAGGACTGCCCCATCATGTTAACCTTTTGCACGGATGGGTTGTCTATAACTATTTCCCTGTCTTTAAGCCTGATGATTACTTGTTCTGCGGGTACATCTTCTTGTTGGATGCCCATGCGCTTCATGGCTTGCTTCATTTGCCTTGGGTTCATTCCTGGCATCATACTACTCCCCTCCTTAGAATCCTGTTAGGAGCAAGAGCACAGCTACCACTCCTAGTATTACCATTACAACGGTTTGCGGGGAAATGCTAATGCTGGACTGGGCATCGTCAAAATACCTTGTGAGGCCCGCACCGGAAGACGGAAGGTTTACTTTGTTATCTCTTGCCATGAAGAAAAGGAAAAGAACCCGTGTTTAAAAATGTTATGGAAGGGTTTCGTTCAAGGGCTCGTCATCCTCTAAGCCAAGGTAAGCGCAGCCCTGCACGCAGGAAACCGTGGCGGTCCTCCCGTCAATCTTTAGCTTGATTTCCTCTACGTTACCAGTTCTTCGCTCGTCGAACAACGCAATGGCAAACCAATCCGCGCCCTCCCTGTACAGGTTAACCCTTGTATAAACAGCTTCTTTTGCTCGAGCGTAAGCCTGCCCGTAATTATCCGCAGCCCTGCCTGCATCCCTCTCCACAACTGTTAAAGGCGGGAGCGTAGGGCAATCCCTCTCCCTGTCCGCAGTAGTGCCATCGTAACAAACGTATTCCTTAGAACACGCAGCTATTATTAATAGCAATACTAGGAGTCCTGCAACGAATAATTTCTTATCCATAAAAAAAAGTTTTGTGAACGGTAGAATATAAAACTATCGCTTTAATCATAACCAA
>PWLK01000108.1 GCA_003560545.1 Candidatus Woesearchaeota archaeon
ACAGATAAATTTATACCATCGATGCATATGGTATCAGCAGACAGGTTGTCTGACGATGGAATCAGTGGGAATGGTCTCTGGGAGACCAAATACGGATGCAGATAAACGACACTATGTATTACTCGACGTGCTGTTGATGCTGTTCTGGTTCCTTCTAACAGGCACTCTTCTGTCCATTCTTACTCTAAGGAACATATCCCTGATATCCGTCTTCGCCGGTATAATATCTGCAAGCGCAGTAACTCTTACAGTCCATAGATTTGTCATACAAGGTAACATAAAAAGCAAGAGTTCCTCTGTCGAGTACCTGGCCTCTTTACGCAACTTGATAATTTTGATCATAGATGTTGTCTTTCAGTTGATAATCGCCAATGCCATATTATTGTACCAATCTTTGTCAATGAATATAGAGCCCAGGATAGTCAAGGTCCGTGTAAATTTGGAGTCGGATGCAGAGGTGACTCTTATATCCTCCCTGATCACCCTTATACCAGGAACCCTGGTTATAGACGTGGAATCCGGAAGTGGAGGGTGGTATTATGTTTACATACATTTTTCATATCTAAAATCGGATGACTTGGAGGAAAGTATAGAGAACACCATCAACCGCTGGGATGACCTGATCAGGGGGATCTTCAGATGACGGTATTATCGGGTATATCCACGGTATTGGTCTTTGTGGCATTGCTATCTTCGTACAGGTTGTTTGTGGGACCTACCATATATGACAGATTGATCTCTCTGAACGTCGCTGGTGTGGTTTTCACCATCCTTTTCACCATAATGAGCATCGATACAGGCTTAGGTTTATACGTGGATATCGCCATTTCCTTCGTACTTCTCAATTTCATTGGCACCATAGCCTTTGCAAAATATCTGGAGAAGGGGGAATTCCTTTGATGGTAGATATAGCATCTTATATCTTCATATCATTGGGACTCGTGATACTCATCACAGCCTCCATAGCACTGGTAAGATTCCCCGACATATACATGAGGCTGCACGCCAGCTCCAAGGCCTCAACCGGTGGAACAGTAACCATCTTGATAGGTCTACTGCTTCGAGGAGTCCCACTGGATGAAGCTGGTAAGATGCTGCTAGTGATCTCTCTGGTGGTGATAACTTCGCCCATCACTTCCCATGCCATCGCCCGTGCGGCTCACAAGTGCGGTGATAGCGAATGTCAAGCTCCCTTCGAAGATATGGAAAAGAGGGGTGAAAACCCATGATCATGGAACTCTTTCTCGTTCTATTCCTGGGAACCAGCATATTGGTCGTGATAGAAGATGACCTGATCAATGCACTGGTCTTCCTGGCTATCGCCTCACTGATACTTATAGTTATGATATACCTTTACAGGGCCCTTGACGTAGCACTCACCTTCGCCGTTGTCAACAGCGCGGCAACAACGGTACTGTTCCTAGTTGTTATCAAAAAACTCGGGGTGAGAAGATGAGATCTCCAAAAAAGGATTTGATCACACTGTTGCTTCTAGTTATTGTGGCAGTCCTTTTGATCCACGGATTGCAACTGGAATATGAAGAAAAAGCAGAATCTCCACTACATGCATACTATCTGGAAACCTATCATTCAGCAGGTACCATCAATCTTGTAGAGGCCATTTTGCTCAACTATCGTGCCTACGATACCTTCGGAGAAGTCATGGTACTTTATGTTTCCATAGCCGGTATCCTAATACTCGGCGAACAAAATAAAGAAGGTGATGATAGATGAGTTCACCCATGATCACCACTGCCGGAAGGGCATTGACCCCATTTGTTTTCCTATATGGAGCCTATGTAACTCTGTTCGGCGTACTGACCCCTGGTGGAGGTTTTCCAGGTGGTATGATCCTTGCCTCCGGTGTAATTTTGGTGATAGTTACTCACAGTACCGAAGACATCAAGGCTCTGGCATCACGTATAGAATGGTTCGATATATTAGGTGCCTTTGCCTTTCTTTGCGTTGGTTTGATGGGCATGTTGATAGGCGGGGCTTATCTTACAAACCTATATGTGGATCCACCGATAATGCTGGTTTTGCTGGACATAATAGTTGCTCTGAAGGTATTCGCCGGAACCACGGCACTCTTCATCTTTTTCTTTAAACTGGAGGACGGTTCATGCTCAACGGATTGAACATCGGGCTGCTGGTGATGCTAGTGGGTCTTTACGGCCTTACCAACAATCCAAACACGATCAAGCTCTTGATGTCTCTTTCCGTCATGGGCAGCGGCGTTATACTCCTATTCGTTTCCATCGGTTATATACCAGGGGCTCAGGCACCACTCATGACCTCCAACCATATTACCATGGACCCTCTACCCCACTCAATAATGATAACCTTGATAGTTATCAACCTGGCAACAACGGCTCTAGGCCTTGCCATCGCATATCGGCTTTACCAGGAATACGGAACACTGGACGTTTCCGAATACTTTGGAGGGGATGATGAATGATGTCCCACGCCCCGGTTTTCGTGGTCATAACACCGATAATGGGCGCTCTTCTATTGGGACTCCTTTCTCACTTTCTAAAGAAAGAACTTTTTCAGGACTCGATCACCATTATTTCTCTCATCGTTCCTCTGATACTGATGCTGATTCTGTACAGAAGCCAAACTTATCATGTATATGAGATGGGCAACTGGCCCCGTCCCTATGGTTTGATACTGGTGGTGGACGGTTTATCCAGCGTCATGGCTCTGATAGC
>PWLK01000096.1 GCA_003560545.1 Candidatus Woesearchaeota archaeon
ATGATTACACAGACAAAACCAAAGCGGCGTTAATGCTCATAAGAGAAATTAACGGATCAAAAATAATAATAAAGACAACGAACACCTCAGGGACGCTGAGGAAAGCAAGAGAAAAAATTAGTAGGTGAAAAAAACATGGAACCAGTACAGCACCAAATGATGGGATACGACAGGGCAATAACAATGTTCAGCCCTGACGGAAGGCTCTTACAAGTAGAATACGCAAAAAGAACCGTAAGACTTGGCAACACAGCCATAGGAATGGTATGCAAGGACGGCGTAATACTAGTAACGGATAAGCGCTTAGTGGACAAACTAGTAGTCCCGGAGTCAATAGAAAAAATTTTCAAGATAGACCAGCACGTCATGGCAACCGCAGCAGGAATCCTGAGCGATGCAAGGGTCTTGATTGAAAGAGCACAAGTCAAAGCCCAGCAGCACAGGGTTGATTTTGACTCCCCGATAGACAACTTGGCCGTTGTAAAAGACCTTTGCAACTTAAAGCAATACACTACTCAGTCAGGAGGCCTTAGGCCTTTCGGAGTATCACTACTAGTTGCAGGCGTGGATGAGAAAGGAGCATCCTTGTACGAGACAGACCCAACCGGTATCTTTAACCAGTTCAAGGCAAGCGTTATCGGAGAAGGAGAAGCAGACTTGGAGGAAATGCTTCACAAGGAGTACAAGGAAAGCATGACCATGGATGAAGGCCTTCAGCTCGCAATCAAGATGCTTAAGAAAGTGTTGAACGACAACTTCAAAGCAGAAAGGATTGATGCTGCGAGGATTCCGAATGACAAGAAAGTCATGGAAAAGGTAACCAAGGAGAAAATTGAGAAATACCTAAAATGAGAAAGCCACATATTTTCCACGAGGAGCGCTTGAGCTTAAACCTTGTCAAGTACCATAAGCATGGCAAGACCTTTGAATTAGTGGTTGACCCGGACTTAGCAATTGCTTACAAGGACAAAAAGCAAAAAAACCTTGAAGATCTCAAAGAGCTCTTGAAAGCCGAGAACATTTTCTTTGATGCAAAAAAAGGAGAGTTAGTATCCGAGCAAGAAGTAAAAAGCGTGTTCGGAACCAATAACATCTTGGAAGCCGCTGATAAGATGTTGCACGAAGGAGAAATTCAGTTAACAGCGGAGCACAGGGAAAAACTAAGGCAGGACAAAAAGAAGAAGATAGTAGAACTAATTCATAGGAGTGCTATAAACCCGAAGACAGGAACACCGCACCCTGTTTCAAGGATTGAAAACGCTTTAGAAGAAGCAAAAATAAAGGTTGACGAGTTCAAAAAGGCTGAAGACCAGGTTTCAGATATACTATCCAGGCTTAAGCCTATAATACCTATTAAGTTCGAGCAGAGATCAATAGATATTAAGCTGCCATTGCAATACGCGGCTAAGCTAAGAAACCTCATAGTGTCTTATGGCAAGCTCGAAAGAGAGGAATGGCTTGGTGATGGCTCGTATGCGTGCAGGATAAAAATCCCTGCAGGGCTGCAATCCCAGCTCATAGACGACCTGAATAACAGGACGCATGGCAACGTAAATATAAGCATAGAAAAATAAAAGGTGAAAAGATGAGTGAATTATTAGCAAAAGAAAGAGAAGTAGTAGTGCCAGGCCAGGTACTGGCAAACGGAATTGATTACATACCTGGGAACGGAACGTACAGGCATGATGACAAAGTCCTGGCTAACAGGCTTGGCATCTTATCCGTAGAAGGAAAAGTCCTTAAGACCATGCCTTTGGCTGGCAGGTACATGCCGAAGAAAGACGATGTAATAATAGGAAGGGTTGATGATATCCTGATGAGTGGGTGGCGCTTGGAGATAAACAGCCCTTACTCAGCTGTTCTTCCTTTGAAAGATGCAAGCTTTGACTTCATCGCGAAAGGAGCAGACCTGACGAAGTATTTCAAGCTCGATGATTACGTCGTGGTTAAGATAACACAGGTAACAAGCCAGAACCTCGTGGATGTTACTGCGAAAGGCCAGGGCTTGAGAAAGCTTAGGGGTGGACGCGTGATAAAGGTAAACCCTCAAAAGGTTCCTAGGATAATTGGCAAGAAAGGAAGCATGGTTTCCATGCTGAAAAGAGCCACGGATTGCAAGGTTATCGTAGGGCAGAATGGATTTGTTTGGATTGAGGGCAGCCCTGAAATGGAAGTTATAATTGTCAGGGCGATCAGGAAGATTGAAACGGAAAGCCATTATTCTGGTTTAACTGAAAGCCTGAAAGGATTCCTTGAAAAAGAGACCGGCAAGAAAATAGAGGATGATGCGCCGGAAAATAATGATCAGAAGGTGAATTAAGAATGGAAAAATTTGAGAGACCAACTAAGAGAAAGCCAGAAGAGACAAGGCCTGTGGAGGCAGAAGCAGGTGTTATTAAGAAAGCAGATGGCTCTGCAAGGTTTAAGATTGGCGACACAGAGGCTTACGCGGCTGTTTACGGCCCAAGGGATTTGCACCCTAAGTTCTTGCAAGACCCAAAAACAGGGATTCTTAGGTGTAGTTATAGCATGCTCCCGTTCTCCGGTGACGGTACAAGGGTAAGGCCTGGTCCGAGCAGGAGGAGTAAGGAGATAAGCCTTGTAACTGAGAAAGCATTGTTGCCGGTTATGAACTTAGAGGATTATCCTAACACAGTGGTTGATGTTTTCATTGAGCTCCCTCAGACGGATGCAGGGAGTAGGTGTGCGGGTATTTGCGCGGCAGCAATTGCATTGGCAGATGCAGGTTTGATAATGAAGGATATGGTTTCCGCGGTAAGCGTAGGCCAGGTCCGCGGGCACTTGCTTGTTGATCTTGATGGCGATGAAGAGCACATGGATGAAAACGAAGCTGCA
The DNA here is from genome assembly GCA_003560545.1 of Candidatus Woesearchaeota archaeon. GTDB lineage: Archaea > Nanobdellota > Nanobdellia > Woesearchaeales > 21-14-0-10-32-9 > PWWA01. Next base: position 2,857 of record PWLK01000096.1, read on the forward strand.
GATGTACCGGTTGCCATGATTCCAAGCACTGAAGAAATAACTTTGCTTCAGATGGATGGCATTGTAACAAAAGAAGATTTGTCTAAAGCTTTGGAAATGGTTAAGCCTGCTTTGAAAGAGATAGCGGAGAAGCAGCGTGAAGCCCTGAAAAAGAAGTATGAGAGAGAAGCATGATTAGAAGGTGAAAATAAGATGAACCAGGAAATACTTGAACACATAAAGAACTCTTTGAAGAAAGGAGTGAGGATTGACGGGCGAAAGCCTGATGAGATAAGAAAGGTAACGATAGAGACAGGATTCCTTACAACAGCCGAGGGTAGTGCAAGGGTAAAATTCGGCGATGCAGAAGTATTAGCAGGAATTAAGATGGCTTTGGAAAAGCCTTACCCGGACACGCCTGAAGACGGCGTCTTAATGGTTAACTCAGAACTATTGCCTTTGAGCAACCCTGAATTCGAAGCAGGGCCTCCCAGTATTGATTCCATAGAAACTGCGAGGGTTATAGACAGGGGCATCAGGGAGAGCAAGACTATTGACACGAAGGCTTTGTGCGTGGAGAAAGGAGAAAAAGTCTGGAGTGTAGCCATAGATATTGTTCCGATTAACTACGAGGGAAACCTTATAGATATGGGTGGCTTGGCGGCAATCGCAGCCCTTAAGACGGCAAGGTTTCCTTTGGTAAAAGACGATGGGACTATTGATTACCATGAGAGGACTGATAAAAAGCTGGATTTGAAAAAAATGCCTATACCTGTAACTGTTTGCAAGATAGGCGATGTATTCATCGTTGACCCGACGGATGAGGAAGAAAAGGCTATTGATGCAAGGCTTACAGTGACTTCGATTGATGATAAGACGCTTTGTGCTCTCCAGAAAGGAGGGGATCATCCTTTATCCGAAACAGATATAAATGATATGGTGGAATTGGCGCTTAAGAAGGCAGGCGAGTTAAGAAAAGCGCTTGAAGAGGTGAACTAATGCAGCAGAGAGAGCTTGATAAGGATAAGTTTACTAAGTACGAGAAGGCTAGGGTTATTGGTTCAAGGGCTTTGCAGATTAGCATGGGAGCTCCTTTCCTTGTGAAGCTCACGGATAAGCAGTTAAAGGAATTGAATTATAATCCTATTGAGATCGCAAAGCTTGAGTTCAGGGAAGGCTTAATACCTATGGAAGTTAAGAGGCTTAAGCCTCATGAGAGATGAGCCTGGAAAAAGAAAGTACTGGTGATGGCTCTGAAACGTTTAGGCATCCTGTTCTCGGCGAGTTATACCATACTAGGTCTGGCGCGGTAACAGAGGCATTGGAAAAGTATTCTGTGCCGTTAAAAGTCTGGCTTAAGGAAAGCCCTGTCTTGCTTGATGTGTGTTTTGGGCTTGGCTATAATTCTGCTGCAGCCATAGATGTTATAAGGCAGAAGGGTAATAATTCTTTGATAACTATTTATTGTTTTGAGAATGACAGGGAGATACTGCGAAAAGTTATGAGTGTAAGCCCTGGCTTTGGCTCTTATAGTTTAATAAAGAATTTTGTAAATAAGTTCTTGGAAGAGCAAGTAGTTGTTTTCGAGGAGGAAAATGTGAGGCTCGTAATGTTTTTCGGTGATGCCAGGGAAGAAGTGAGAAAGGTTAGGGCTGGAGCCGATTACGTTTTTCTTGATCCTTTTTCTCCTAAGAAGCAGCCAGGTCTTTGGACAACGGATTTTATGAAGGATATTTTTGCCGCCATGAAAGAAGAGGGTTGTCTTGCTACGTATTCTTATGCCAGGTCAGTGCGGGTTGCATTGGAAAGTGCTGGGTTTAAAGTGTTTCCAGGCCCTGTTATTGGGCGGAGAAGCCCTAGCACTATTGCGTGCAAGCATAAGAAAACTTTATAAACACCTCTTTTTTCCTCTGAGAGCAGTGGCTGGGGCTGTGGGGTAGCTTGGCTAACCTTTTAGGTTTGGGACCTGAAGCCCCCGGTTCAAACTAATACATTGGCTGGTAGTCATTATTAATGAAAGTCCGGGCAGCCCCATTCACATTAAAATTTTTTAAGAGGAACGATTCAATATGGCCGAGAAAACAAGTGGCTCAACAAAAAGGTTTGGAGTAAGGTATGGTAGGACTGTAAGGCATAAGCTTGCAAACATTGAAGCGCTTTCAAAAGCAAAGTATAAGTGCCCTTATTGTAGTGCGCAGAAGGTTAAGAAGAAGAGCGCCGGGATTTGGGAGTGCAGGAAGTGCGAGAAAGTTTTTACTGGGAAGGCTTACACTGCGGTTAAAGCATAAAGTTTTTTTTGTGGGTGAAATAAGATGAGCGAATACAAATGTTTTTCATGCAATAAAATACTTGGCATGGATCATATGAAGAAAAGGATTAGGTGTGTTTATTGCGGCTCTAAGATAGTCTTTAAGAGAAGGTCTGTTTCAACGACTGTTGAAGCGGTTTAATAGGAAAATGCTTAAGGCTGAAATACGAGTTGCAGACAAAGAAGGGCATCTTTACGAGTTATTCGGCTTCGAGCAGAAAGAAATGCTTGGTGGCCGGGTTAGGTACGATGTTACTAGGGAAAGCGGGGATCTCGTTGTAAGCGTTCAGGCAGAGGATTCCGTTGCTCTTCGCTCAGCTCTTAACACTGTAACTAAGATAATAACTGTTTACGAAAAAGCAAGGTCGTCAGTGGAAAATGGACAAGTCAACCGAGGAGAAAATTAATAGGCTTTCAATGCTTGAGCAGAATTCAAGCCAGTTGAGTGCTCAGAAGCAAAGCTTTCAAACTCAGTTAATGGAGACGGAGTCTGCTTTGAATGAGCTGAAAACAACTGGTGAGGCTTACAAGATTGTGGGTAATATCATGGTTAAGGCTGATAAGGCTTCTTTAGAAAAAGATTTAAACTCCAAGAAACAATTATTGGAATCAAGGATAAAATCGGTTGAAAAACAGGAAGGTTCCGTTAAGGAAAAGGCTAAGGCTTTACAACAGGAAGTTATGAAAGAATTGGAGTCAGCGAAGAATCCGAAGAAATAACGAATGCAGAGGTGTTTTATGATGGGTGCGAAAGAACAGGTTATACATGTACTGAAGGAGTTGCAGGAGGACAACTCTGTTTCTAAGAATATTAAGCAAAAGGTGTCTGCTATGCAGAGCGAGCTTGAAGGGTGTTCCGAGAATGATTTGTCGCTTACTGTTAACAAGATTCTTTGTGACTTGGAGGAGCTTTCAAGCGATGTTAACTTGCCGCCTTTTATCAGGACTCAGATACTGCATATTTCGGGTATGCTTGAGACTATTTGTTAGGTTTCTTTTTTGAAACAGTGTATTTTCCGAGAGGGCTTTTCTTTTTTATGAGTGTGTAGTTTGGTATGACGAGTACGTCTTCGTTTCTTTCTATTCTTGTTTTCAGTATTCCTATTTTTTTTATTGTTCCTTCCACTAGTTTTCCTTTTATGTTCATGCCTTCTTCAAAGTCTTTCCTGGATTTTAGCTTGAGTCCTGCAACTATGTTTGGGATCAGGTTTGAAAGCCATAGTATTATTGATCCTATTACTATTAGCAGTATTAGTGCTATGATTCCTTGGAGTACTGTTTCAAGAATGCCGAGGTGGTTTAACGCGATTATTATCGCGGCGGCGTATACAATTATGCTTGTGATTATGGGTATTGATTTTCTTATGGAAAAGCTTTTTTTCCTGATTGCTTTCAGGCCTTTGTCTACTTGTAGTTCTAAGAGTATTTTTTCAAGTATTATTTTTACTATTTTTCCTATTATGAATCCCAGCAATAAGATTATTATTGCTATTCCTATATCTGTTATTATTGGGTTTATCCCTTCCACTATGTTTAAGTCTATTGTTTCTTCTTCCATTTCCTTGTATTAATAGGTAGGTGTTTAAAAATCTTTATCCTTCGTATTCAGGCTCGTATGTTGCGAGGAAGCATTCATGTTTTTCTTTTATTCTTGTTAGTACTCCGAGGTTTTCCAGGAGTTCTTTTTCTTCTCTTGCTTCTTCTTTCTCGTCATATTTTATTTTCTCGTAAGAAATCCTGTCGTGGCTTTCGTGTTTTGAGAGCTTTGTAAAGACGTGTTCTTGTGAAACCGAGTAATTCCCGTTTTTTTCCTTTACATACTCTTTTCTTTGTAGTGAGCTTAATTCGTTTTCCGGGTTTCTGTTAAGCGCTTGTTCTATGTTTTCTTTTGTGAAAAAGTTTTTTTTGAAGCCGTATCTTAGTACTTGTATCTCGTTTCTGCCCAGGTTTTTTACGAAAGGTATTTTTTTTGTTTCGCCGGTTTCTTTGTCAACCACTATTCCTTTTCTGTTTATGTCTATTAGTAATTTGTATTCTTTTCCGTTGTCTTCACATACTGCTTGTATGCACGGCCTTAGTTTTACCTTTACGCGCTTTACAGGTTTCTCTGACATTAGCTTTATGTCTTTCGGGGTCATGTTAGGCTTTATTAGCCCTAGCAAGTCTTCTTCTTCGAATTCTTCTGCTTGTTCCATAAAGCTTTTTTCATCAATTATCCTCTGTGTTTTTCCGCCGTGCATGCTTTTCCTCGGCCTTATGTTAACTAGTAATGGGACGTCTGTTATACCTGTTATCATCGCGCTTCCTATTGGCAGGTTTTGGAGTTCTCTTTCTGCGTGCGTTGTTATTCCTTCCACGGAGCTGCTTATTGCTTTTACGTCGTTCGGGTTGGTTACTTTTAGGAGTATCTGCGTTGTGCATTGGCTTAAGACGGATTTGTCAACTCTTGCAGGTCTTTGGCTTATTACGCATAGTCCTAACCCGAATTTTCTTCCTTCTGAAGCTATGTTTCTGAGGGTTTTGCTTGCTTTTGTTTCTCCGAAGCTTCTTTCAGGGGTGTAATTGTGGGCTTCTTCTAGTACGAGGAAGAATGGTGGTACTTTGTTTTTTTTTCTTGCTTCGAATAAGTCTTTGCATAACTTGTATACTATTACTTCTTGTACGTCGGGGTTCATGCCTTTCAGGTTTATGATGGTGCAGTTGCCTGGTTTGACGTATTCTTGTAGTGGTGTGGGGTTGCTTGAGAATACGCTTGTGCTTTTTATGTATTCTACCATGCTTATCACCCCGTATTTTACGCTGCTTTCTTCTTGTTCTAATGCTAGTAATAATGAGTCGAAGTCTGAGGCGTGTTTCAGGCTGCTGTATAGTATGGCTGTTTGGCTGTTGCTCATTTTTCCTGGTATTAAGTGCATTAGTTCGTCTTGGCTTATCGGGTTGCTTAGTTTTAGTGGTTTTGCGCTGTGTACTATGCTTGTGTCTCCGTATTCTTCTACGCTGTATCCTTCAGGGCTTAATCCTGAGAGTTTTAGTTGTTCTTTGTCGTGTTCATCTTCGTTCCTGTGTTTCATGCTGGAGTATTCTCCGTGGGGGTCTATTACTATCACCGGTATTTTTCTTGTGACGATTTCTTCGAGTAAGGCTCCGACGGCGTATGATTTGCCGCTCCCGGATTTTGCCAGGACTGCCAGGTGCATTGAAAGTACTTTGTTCAGGTCGAGGTATACGTCTATGTCTTTCCCGTCTAGTTTTCCTATGTGTGCGGGTTCCCCTGTTTTTTCCAGGCTTATTATGTTTCTTATGAATTCGTCTTCTGCTTCCAGGGCTTCTGTGCCTGGCGTGAAGGGTATCCTGGGTTTTTTTACTCTTCCGTTGTCTTTGTAGCCGATGGCTTGGCAGTATGCAATGGTTTCTTTTTCTTGTTTTTCTATTTCGACTATTTGGCATAATACGTATTCGTAGACTTCATGGTAGACTTGTATGTATTCGAATTTTTTTACTTCTTTTTCTGCTGTGAACTTGAATTCGCTCGTCGTTGTTTTTCCTGTTATTCTTCCTAGAATCATATTTTGCTATTGATTTGTGCTTGTTTTATATTTCTTGCTGTTTTTCAGGCAATAAGTTTAAATAATACTAGTCTTTTCAGTTCTTGTATAGGTATTTGGAGGTAGTGTTTTTATGGCTGAAAAGCAACAATCAAAAGAGGAGCAGATAGGTTTTCATAAGGGATCTCTTTCAACGCTGGCTAAGGAGCGCCAGGAGTTGAGCAGGTTGCTTAATATTGTGGAGCAGTTAATGCAGATGCATATTGGTTCGTTGAAAGAGCTTGGTGTTGACGTGGAAAAAGAGGCTGAGGAGGCTTCTAAGGATGGTGGTTCTGGTTCCAAGAAAAAAGCTCCCATCGAAGACATCCTTTGATTAACTACTAAATAGTAGTTCTGAAATGATAAGTTTTTTATAGTTGGAATTGTTTTCTTTTATCATGGAAGAGCCTTCTGATATCAACGTGTTTAAGCATGCAACTACTTTCAGGACTAAGCTAAAAAAAATCAGGGAAAAATACGCTCATTTGAAGCCTGAAAAGCCTGTTCTTGAAACAAAGCATAAATATCAGTCTATTCTAGAGGAACACGATAAAAAAGTTGAAGAGTTCTGGCAGAAATCCGAGGAATACGAAGAGGCACTACTCAACGAAATATTCTCCCTTGATAAGAATACTCCTCTTGCCATAAAAAAAGATGATGTTGACCAATTCGTAGAAAAATTTCATAACTATCTCGGGCAAAGAGAGCATCACCTTCTCATATACGCGCAGGCAAGGCTAAAGCAATTAGAAAGGCTAAACCCTGGCATAGAAAAAAAAAGTTACCTCGTGGTTCACGCAAGGAACCTTGAGACAGGAGAGGTAAAAACGCGGCGTACGGATACCAACGATTTCTTACTAGAGGAAATAATACAAAAATGGTTCAAAGAAAGCCATGAAATATTATACCAGCCAGAAATGTTAGAGCTTCATGTGAGCAGTATTTTAGAGGATTACAAGCAAAAAATGCCTGAAGAGGAATTCCTTAAAAGGCAAGACCGCTTAAGGCAGAAGATAACACGCCAACTAAAAGAAGACACCATTCTTCCTGTGTTCGACAAAACACCTCCTAATCCAAAAATAGAAATTCTTTATGCGCAAAACGTATACGAATTGTACAAGCCTGATAAAAGACGGAAACCCAACCATCCTGTTCGCACCCTCAAATTTCGTGTAAAAAGCTCTCAACGCGAACTCGAAAAATTCGTGGACTGGGTTACAGGTGTAAGGAATGACATTCATTATGATTCCATTGCATCCATAGAAATAGTTCCTTTCAAAGAATTTTATGATTCGCCCCAATTGATACGTTCAATAAGTGACCCTAAGTACTTCCGGGTGGAATACAAAAACCTGCCTGAAGAGATGCTTTCTGATGGTGAGTTCCATAGAATTATAAGGGAAGGAAACGAGCTCTCTAAGCGCATACTATCGCAACCCGTGGAGAATAGAACTATCCCTGAGGAAACCGAGAAGAAATTGCTTAAAGGTATATGGATAGATCATTTCTTTAAAGGTCTTCCCATGGAAACGATAGTCCAGGTAAAAGAGTTTCATGATTGGTATCTGGGTCCTTTAGGACATGATACTTACTATGTTAAGAACAGGGATGAAAAAAGGATGGCGAAGTTGAATGAAGCATGTCTCATCCATACAACTCAGTCATTAGAAGATTACTTCAGGCCTATGTATAGTGTTGGTAAGAAAGGGAAGGTATTGTGATTACTCATTAACCACTATAAGTCTTCTTGGCTTCGGAACGCTGTTCAATAGAGTGTTGTTTTTTAGTTTTCCGCTTCCGAGGAAGTCGTTTTTCCATTTTACGATGTAGAACCCGTTTTCTTTTTCTTTGTCTATGTTGTTTCCTTTCATCCATTCATGTTTTTCTTTATCTGTTAAGTTAAGAATGTTTTTTTTTGCGTGCTTGCCTATTAGTTGGCTGCCTTCTATGCTTAACCTGAAGCCGTCTTTCATATAAGTTCCGAAGTACATGCCTGTGCTGTCAACTCTGAAGTCTTTTATGTTTATTCTGTCTATGTCTTTGTTGATGACGTATACTTTGTCTTTGTTGC
>PWLK01000109.1 GCA_003560545.1 Candidatus Woesearchaeota archaeon
CTGCCTTGAAACAAGCCAGGAGAGCAAGCGATTCATGCAGCTTGCTTGACGATGAACCTGCGCCAGGCAGGACGCAGTGGTGTTTTCGCAGCAATAAAATGTGAGATTTGGGACAGAGCCTCTTTACCGGTTAAGTAAGATTAAGTGGGAAAACTTTATTTCTATGTTTGTTTATAAAATACCGGACAGCGGCAGCTGAAGCTGCCGTTGCCGGAGCGTGAAAAAAAATGTTGCAAACAGACTTAAGTAGCTTTAGCTATAAAAAAGGTTCGCTTTTGCCACGCTGCAAAAAGTGCAGCGAGGAAAACTTTTGGAGAGACGGTAAAAACAAGCAAGGAATCCAACGATACAAATGCAGGAGATGCGGTTTTCGCTTTGTCTGGACAAGCGATTTGCCCAGACGGAATTATTTTAGCGAAATCATTAGTTTTGCTGTGGAAATGTACACTTCTTTAAGAGTTTGTGCCTCGCTACGAGGCATAACAAAGATCTTGAAAAAAGCATTTAACGTCAAGGTTAGCCATCAAACCATAAGGCAATGGGTTAAAGACTCGAAGAAACCCATTCCTAGACGAGAAGAACCTGTTTCCACAGTATGGCATGCTGATGAAACATACATAAGAATCCAAGGACAGGGATACTGGCTCTGGATAGTCAGATGCAAACAAACCAAACAAGTACTAAGCTGGCACATAAGCAAAGGCAGATTCTACTCAGACGCCAGAAAACTCATGCGAGACGCTCTCCACGTGGCTGGAGAGCGACCAGTAAAAATAATCACTGACGGCCTATTCCAATACAGCGCAGCAATATACAAAACCATGGGTTGGCACTGGAGAGAACACAAAAAACGCCACATAAAAGACAGCGGAATAGGACAAAACTGGTTCATAGAACGCCTAAACAGAGAAATCAAACGACGAATAAAATGATTCTCCACATTCCAAAGCTTAGAAGGCGCAACCGCCTTCTTCAACCTCTGGTTCCATCACTGGAACCAGAACACACAATACTTTACTTAGCCCTCTTTACCAGCAGGCTTTAAGCCTTACATGTACCGGCTGATAGTCTTGCCTTGTAGGAAAAGAAGCTGAATCAGTTTCGAAGCGCCTGGCGTTCTCACAGCCATTCTTAACAATACGCATAAGCTCCTCTCCTCCACCAGGTCTTCCCAGTGTAACTGTGAATTCATAGTCCATTTCAAGGAAGTTCATAGACCTGTTAACGAGTCTTTCAAGGTTTTTTTCAGCGAACTCACCAGAAGATATCCGCTCATCATTATCGCCTACTTCGCATGTTATAAAAGACTGTGTGGCATTGTCCTCTAGCAATTCCTTGAAATTATAGTCCCCGCACCCACTGCTTGTTTCCAGCAAGACAAGGGCGAAGCCGTTAAGAATAGAGTCATCCACGAATTCCTGCACCCTTGAACCTGTATCGTTCGGCTGGCTTAAAGAAAAGGATAGAACGAAGAACAAAACAAGGACTACTAGTATTACTATTACGAGCAATCCCACCATTTCGATTTGTGATTTCCTCACGAGAACACCTCTACTTCGAGGTAAGCGAAGTGCTGCGTGTTATTAACAGGGTCTGATACCATGACAGGCATGTAAGCAGTTACACTACCAGAAATATTCGAGGGCTCATGGCTGTAAATAGTTATGTTCTTCTGCGTAGAATAATGCATGTTAAGAGTTACATTAGCATACCCTATCAAGGAAGTATAAATCTCTCTAGGCATGCCTGAACTGGAAGCGTTGTGGAAAGCCTTTGCCTTGTACATGTCAATACAGGCATAAGTCGTAGCACCCGCTCTGGAGCACTTAATCTCTTCCATCCGGGAAACAAATATCGCGGTGGAAATAGAATCAAGTTCTTGTACTTCTTCGCGCTCCCTTTCAACTCCTGACCCGCTGAGACTAAAATAGAATACAAGTCCTAGTACTATGAGGATTACTATTATTATAACCACTGAAATGGTTTCTCCCATTTGGACCTGGGATTTTCTTAGTAAAACCATGCGCATCCAATCCTCCTAGACTGATCGTTTAAATCCTGAAGTTCACTCATAATACTGGCAAGGTCTTCGTAATTAACAGATCCATCGAGATGGCTTTTTATATTTTCAAGTCCGCTCATTGCAAGGCCTGTTTCGTTGTATATAATACCACACCTATGATCAGGGTTTATAGCTTGGTATCCCCCCCATAATTCATGCACTCTTTTAATTTGTACTTCGTTAGAAGCAGCATACCTTTGAAGCAGCCTATCCTTAGAGCATTCAAACAGGTTAGCATCTCCAATTACCGCTGCCCCTAAAGCCATCTCATAGCCAACGAATTCAACAACAACATCTTCATCCACTCCATCACGAACTTCTCCGTAGGGAACATCGCCGTGCCGGCCTGTGACGTTTATGCGAATCCTCGTATATGAATCATCAGGCAAAAGAGTAACATCAAACTCACTACGCGAATCGTCTGAGAAGATTATTGTATAAAAATCGTAGCCCTTATCTTCTAACCCAGGATTATCTTCTCTTATGAGTTCTTTTTGGAAGGCATCAGGGAACCTGTTGAAAAGATCTCTTACAAAACCGTTCTCACCATCATCTATGAAGTAGAACATGTTACGATCATCGGAAAGGTAAAGAACAGGCGTAACAGGGTAAGGACCCCTGAAATTCCTGGTCCACGCAACAAGCCTTGAATCCCCTATATACCTAGGAGAAAAAATTATTTGGCTATCAATAAAAGTAACCGCTGAAGAACCCCTAACCATGTAACTCTGAACGCCTTCCTCGCACATGAACTCAAGCTCCGTGGCTATATGGTCAAAGCTCTGCACCGAATCAGGGGTTTGCTGTATAATCGTAAAAATACTATCAAAGCGATCCTGCACCCTCCTGCCCAGCTCTTCCATAGAAGCCTCCCTCTGATTTACAATGAACGTTATGAAAAAAAAGAGGATTAATCCACCAGCTATTAAAACGAATATCCAGTTAAAGCTAATCTCAACCTGGCCTTTATTTTTAACCATTTTCATTCACCACTAACCAAAGTCCTCCCGCGGCCGATGCCTGTAAGCCTGAACTCAAAAATTCCTCTCGTAGAGTTAATACAAATAACAGCGCTGTTTTCAACTTCCAAGCCGCCCTTGGAAAGAATGGCTTCCGCGGACCTGCTGTCTCCTATGAAAACATTCATCCCAGTACCAGCATCAAGATTATCCCTTATTTGTTCCATGGCTTCATCCTGCAAATCAACATTGTCAGCACTGGCTGTGAAATTGACAAAGCAAAGCAAGTCGTAATCACAAGGAGCGCTAAGTTCCACGATGGAAGAACTTCCAACCCTTTCATGACCTGTAAAAGCCCTTTCAAGCCTGCTAAGAAAATTGGTTTTCTCAACTTCACAACTCCTTTCAATAAGGCTTTCTATAGAACTATAACCGATTAACAAGACCGCGCCTGCAATAACTATAACCATCATGTAAATAAAAACCTGCTGTACCGCGCCTTTCCTCATAAAGCCCTCAACTCTTTTTCTTTGCTTTCTTCTTAGAGTTAAGGTTCTTAAGCTTTTCGAAAACATCCCCTTCTTCCTTTTCTTTAGGTGCTTCACTTGTTTTCTCTTCTTTTTTCTCTTCAGGACTTTCCTTGGCTGCAGGCTTAGAAGAACTTTCTTTCTTGGAAGGCTTTTCTTCTTTTTCAAGCTGCTTTTCTTTTATCACAGGCTTAGGAGAACCCTCCTTAGACTTAGAATCACCTTCTTTCCCAGAATCTTTCTCCAAGCCAGCAAAAGGATTACCCTCATCGAAAGCACTCAACAAACTCTTCCTAGAAGAAAACTTCTTGGCACGCGACTTCCTCCTAAGAGCTTCCCTTCTAACCCTTTCCTTCTGGGTTTCAACAGTCCCAGGCGTTAAAGGCTTAGGCATTGAAGACTGCTGAGAAGGCATTTCCTGTTTTGAAGGCATCCTAGAAGGAGTGGAAGGCTGTGAACCTCCACTAGTCTTAGGAGTTGAAGGCAGCAAGCCCTCAAAGAAATCATTAAGCACAGGAACCTGCCTTTGAACCACTAACAATATTCCAAGCACTAAAAATACAGCGCCAAGAATTATTAGGATTAAAGCCAACGTATTTCTTTCCACAACATCCTCTGGGTCAACAGGAGCAGTAGGATCCGTGCCAGCAAGGAAGTGCTCCATGTTAGTCTTCCCATCATTATTAACGTCTTCATCAGGATCAGCACAAGTAATACAGCCAAAATACTTCTCCTCCCACCAATCAGGCAAGCCATCACCATCAGTATCCTGCTCGGGGTGCAACTCGCATATGCCTTCATCAGAACAATAATTAGTCTCACAATCACTATCAATCTCGCACCTCAAACCCCTCTCACAAGCAGGGCAATCCGGACCGCCACAATCAACATCGGTTTCCAAGCCATCCCTCTTATTATTAGTACAACTAGGCTCTTCACAGATACCATCAACACAGTTTCCTGACACGCAGTCACCATCAACCTTACACATCAAACCCACTTCACAAGCAGGGCAATCCGGACCGCCACAATCAACATCTGTCTGCAAGCCACTCTGAACCCCGTCTTCACATGACGCTTCAGCGCAAACACCATCAAGGCAGTAATTAGAAGCGCAATCACTATCAACCTCGCAGGCTTCCCCAACCTCGCATGAAGGGCAATCCCCACCGCAACTAATCTGAGTGCCGTTCTCATCAAAGCAATGCAACGGGTAATCAACAACAAGGCTTAACCTAGCCGTATCATTATTGTTATTCCTATCATATACAGCAACGCACAAATCAGAAGTTTCCGTTACAAAAATAGGATCCATTAAATTCCTGGGCTGGTCATAAGTACAGTTTTCCCCAGGGGTAGCGTGCAGGCTATAATAAAACTGGCCGCTACAACCACTATGGTCATCCTCGCAATCCACGAGAACAGTCCATTCCTTGCGCTCCTCATCAAACGTCTCATTGATAATAGCAGTTGGAGGTGTGAAGTCACACTGAGGAATTGAGCTGTTTGAAATCTCAACACCCATGTAAGAGCTCTTATCCTCAACGTTGCCAGCTATATCACTAGACCAAGCCCAGACTCGGAGGATGCCGCCGTCAAAGAAATCATCGAACGGAATGTCTAAGTTAACACTTCTTGAACCAGTTCCAGGGCTAACACTTCTCTCCACGCTGAAAAAAGAAGGATCATCATAGTATGTAACATTATAATAAAACATGTCCAGGCCAGTGCCATTCTCATCATCCTCTCCCTGAATAGTAAATGAAAGAGAATTATAAGAACAAGTATAAGGATCAATAGTGAGATTAGTAGTTGGAGGAGTCCCATCAACATGAATATCTGTTTCAACAGTTCCTATAAACCTGTCACAAGTAGTGTATATAGTCTGAATTCCTTCGTCAAGGCTCTCAGTAGCAGTGTAAATCCTCCTCCCATTATCAAAGTCATCCGTAGCGGTAAAGCTGCTAAAGCCGCTGTCAGGGTCGTTAATCGAGTACTCACAGTTATCTTCTTGTGACACGCTGATATTAATATCAACATCTCCTTCCATAGCAATATCCCCTGGGGATAAGAATCTTATGTTAAGGGATTGTTCAAGCCTTACCTCGTAGTCAAAGGATTCAGTGCTCTGAAGGCCTGCAAGGTTCTCACACATAACCTCAAAACCGTAGTCGTACTCAGCGGGGTCGGGCTGGACGCTAATCCTTTCCTCTCTTTCAAGAACGTAATCGTTAAAACTGGAAAACCCGTAGCCAGGAGTCCTTCCAGAGATTATATTAGCAGCCCCTAAGCCAGGATGCCTTGTGTTTTCAACTGTACACACGGATTCAGTGTCAGTTTCAATATCTAATGTAAATATAGTGTTCTCCCTATCAACAAGCATGCGAGGCTTCATCCCAAGAGTTATATCAGGCGGAGATGTATCAGAGCCAACCGAGAAAGTCTGCGTGTAATGATTCCCCTCGCCATCTCTGCAAATAATGTATAACGGGAAAAGAGTTCCATCATAAGCATAACCTGTAATCTCATTACCTGGGTCAAACCCTTCAACCAAGCCTATCTGCTCCTCAGAAGTTGAACCTGAATGATCAAACCTCCTGGAAGTGTCAAAATCCTGTGCTACATCACCTGTTCTTGTAAGCCTGTACCCGCACTCAGCAGGCATCCTAAAACCAATCTCCAAATCGAAAGACTCCGTGCTGCCAACAGCGAAATCAGGGAAATCAACGTAAGTATTAGAAGGACTTCTCACCCATATATCCCCTGGGAAATCAACCCCGTCACACGCAGGGTCACCACTACCGCTTACTTCAACGGTTGCAGTTGCAGGAGATCCCTCGTTACCCGCGTTGTTAACAAGCCACGCCCGGATCTCGAGTTCTTGCCCGTGGCTAAGCCACCCAACATCATGGTTTATAATCCTCGAATTACTAGTCCCGGACTCCTCCAAACCCCCTGGCCCTGTGATTGTATAAGCATAATGACTGAGACCAGAAGGACCTACTTCTACGCCTGAATCATTTATCTCAAAGTTAACCCTGGTCAAAGAACAAGTAAGATCGCTTTGCAACACTATCTCAGGGGTGCCAGGCGGAGAAGAATCAATCATAACACTACGATAAGCCATGCCTGGAACATCGTCGCATTCAGCGTACAACGTGTGCTCCCCATCATCAAGGTTTACGCTAGCCTCATAAATCCTTGCCCCGCTGCCATGGAAACCTGCTGGGCTCATCTGGACAGAGGTAGATGCTTCCTGGGGGTGGCCAACGTGGAGGCGGCACGCGGAATCAACACCAGACATAATCCCTATTTCCACGTCTACACTCCTCGTTGTGAATAACTGGCCGTCATCAGGAGTTATAAAGAACACGTTAGGAGTCTGTGTGAAATCCACTTCGTACTCAAAGGACTCCGTGGTATCAAGGCCTGCAGGGTTTTCACATATAACGTTAAACGCATAAGTGTGCTGGGATACCGTTGAAGGCATCGTTATTTTTTCATCCCTGTCAAAACTGAAATCTTCAAGCGAAGAAAAAGCGTCCCATGAAGACCTCCCTGAGTGCACCAAAGGATTATTAGCCTGCTCCGGGACGTTAACAGCTTCAACTATACAAGCAGACACATGGCTTGTCTGAATTGAAAAAGAGAAATCTCTTTCAAGGTAATTCAAAGCAGAAGGAGGGTTTCTTTCAGATAATTCAATGCCAGGCCCTGAATCGTAATGACCTGCCATTATGGTTCCTTCAAAGAACTCGTCTTCAGCAGAATCATCCCTGCAAAGAACGTGCAAAGGAACCAAGCCGTCCCCCGCGCTGTAACCATCATGAAGCAATTCGCCTAAATTAAAATTATTCGCGTAAGCAATAGGAGGATTGTTCCCGTCAGGAGACCTGTGGTTAAAGCTATAAGGAAGCTCGTTGAAAAGCTCGGAAGTACTAAGACCATCTATTAAGTCGTGCTCAAAGCCAAACTTGCACGTTGAAGGCCACCTCCTAAAACCGATTTCGAGGTCGAACTCATCAGTGTCGCTGTCCGCGAAGTCAGGGTAATCCACCAACCTGTTCCCAGGGCTTACCACCCATAACTGGCCGGCTGCCACGAATCCTTCGCATTCAGGGATGCCTGCAGCGCTCACAACCACGCTCTCACTCGCTTGGGAGCCAACGTTTCCCGAGTTGTCAATAATCCTAGCTCTTATTTGAAGAGTGTCGCCAACGCTGGTAAAATCACCTATGTGTACATCTAAGATATCGTCTTCTGTTGAACCAGTAATATCATCGAAACCAGGCCCTGATATTATGTACTCGTAACGATTAAATCCTGAAGGGCCTATATTTGCTTCTGACCTGTCCAACTCAAAGTTAAGATAGTTAGGGGAACAAGTAAGCTCCCTGTCAAGAACAATCCTTGGCTCATCAGGACTCGTGGAATCAACAAGTACTTCGTGTTCAAAAACCTCTACGGAGTAAGAGCAGTTAACAAGAACGCTGTACCTTCCATCTTCAGGTACTTGGTGGCTTGCGGAATACATCGTCCAGTCATCCCTGTCCATGGAATGATACGTTGTTTCATACCCTTCCCCTGCAACCCTGTAACTGCACGAAACATCATCTCCTGGCCTGGCTACTTCAACTTCTATATCCAGAACCCTGTCCCTCACAGACTTTTCAGGTGAAAGAAAGTCTACATGTTGGTGCCTGTCAATATCAACGTCGTAGCTTATTAACTTGCTGTTACGCCAGCCAGCGAACTTCTCACATGTCACAGTGAAATCATAAGTGTACTGCCGGGGATCCCTTGGAACGTTTATCCTTTCCACCCTTTCAAGCTCGTACATAGTCCTGTCACCCTCTGAAAAAGCACCCCAATTCGTGTTGCCTGAATAAACATTTACATTGCCCTCGCTAGGCGAATTAGTGTTTTCAACCACGCAAATAGAAGGAGCACTTGTTCTTATTATAAGATCAAAATCCCTTGTGCCAACAAGCATACTAGGCCTAGCTGACAACTCTATATCCATGCTTGGATTCGTATCTGATGCAAGGTCTATTTCCTCGTAAGAATAAATAAAGCCTTCACCAGGGCTTGCGAAATCCGGGTCAGTATCCCTGCATATCACGTATAAAGTCCTGAACGACCCGTCATGAGGGTAACCGCTTTGAATGATGTTCACATTAAAATCTTCCTTGTAAGCAATTTCACCGCCGCTAGCAGATCTGAACGTATCAGTAGTCATATGCTCAAATGCATGCTCTAAGTCTTCAGAGAAAGCACTAGTGACATAACCGCATTCCCCAGGCCTTTCAAGGCCTAATTCCAATCTAAAACTAGATGTCTGGCTAACACCGAACCTTGGCGTATCAACATAAGGGTTTTCAGGGCTTTCAACCCAGATATCCATCATATCAACTTCGGTAGTGAAATTAACATAGGTCTCCATAGCCAGCTCCCAGTCATTCTTTGTTTCCAGGAATAACTGGTGCTTCCCATTAGGAATATGATAAGGAACTTCGAATTCGTAAGTAACACCGGAATCATCCTCAGTTTTTTCTGGCTGGCTTATCTCCAACGACCTACCCCTGTCAAGGTTTGTAAGGCTGAAACCCTCCAAGGACACGCCAGGGTCTTCAAAGCTTACAATTATGGTAGGCCTTGTAGACTTATACGGATCGGTTTCTTCAGCGGTACAAGTAATTACCCCTCCAATTGCAGGCCCGCAAACAGGTGTTATAACACGCTCTGTTTCTCCTGAAGCAGGAACTAGGAAGAACACAACTACTAATACAACCATTAAAGCAAATAAAAACTTATCTCGCACTACTATACACCCTCTCTTTTCATAAACACTTCGAAAACCATTCAATCACGTATAATAATCCTAGGCGTACTAAACACAGTATCTCTTAAGTCAAGCTTTACCACTTTGTAAGCCTCGTTGCCACCCATATCTGCCATTGACACATTCAAATAACCAATGCCAAAATAAGTTGGAGGCGCTGTGAAATTCCTTGATACTCCTACGCCTGCCTCCCTGTTAGGAGTACACGAACCTCCATTTCCATAAAACCTGCAAAACAACGCGGTATCATCACAAGGGAAAAACATATTCCCGTAATCCGGATGAACAAGTTCTGGGTTGAAAGGATCGCAATCAAACCTAAGATCTACCTCGTCCCTTATCAGGTTTTCATTGTACTCATCACCGTTCTCAGTAATTGAAATCCTGGGCGGCGTGCCATCAACAGCGAAAACAATCCTTTGAGCGTTCCCACCAGGATAATATCCGGTTATGTCTTCAAAGCTGCACCGCGTATCCAACAAGTATATGCCATCCTCCTCAACAATAATCTCCTTGGAATGATTTAAGTTATTGTTCGTATCAAAATTTCTCCATACACCACCTGTATCGGAAAGGAACTTTCTCTTGCTAAACTGGCAGTACTCAGCAGCCTCCTCTGTATTCAACGATATAGGTATGCTTCCAGGAGCAAAAGTCTTCTCATCACCAGCCCTAGGGCTTGCCCCGTGGATAGTCCTGTCAAGCTCAACAGTAATTATATCACTCCAGGACTCGTGCTGGCCGTAAGAATCAACACAATTAACAGATAACACGTACTCACCATCAATCAACGCGTTAAATGACGTAATCAAAGGACTGTTGCCTTCAACGTGCCTTGTAGAGCTAAAACCATCATCATCCGTGCTTCTCAGCCTTACAGTACAACTCATAGAATCATCCCAAGCATCTCCAAGACCTTCAACGTCACGGTTTCTGATGTACACATCCAAATCCATAACAACGGCAGCACCAAGAACCCTTGAGCTAGTATGATATGTAACGTTAAAAGACTCATTGAAACCAGGAACCAAGAAAAAAGAAATGCTCTGAACTTCTTCGTGGTTCTGCGCGTTATCCACAGAGAAAAAACTCAGAACATACTCCCCAGAATCTAAACCATCAACTCTTTCTCTTAACTCAGACAAACGCATATCCGGATAAGAAGGGTTCTGCCCTGCTCTTGTTATACTGAAA
>PWLK01000065.1 GCA_003560545.1 Candidatus Woesearchaeota archaeon
ATGGTGGGGGACGTCTCCCCACCCTCCTCTGCCCATTATCGTGGGCATTGGAGTTATTAAATTTTTTGAGATTCGGGACAGAGCCAAAAAAAAGGAAATATTTATAAAACTCCTAAATCAAATGAGTAACCATAAGAATCATAATCAGAGGTGATTATATGAACAAAGCAGGATACGTACACCACCCATTTTTTTTGGCGATAATAGCATTCATAATAGGAATGCTGCTAATGTGGCTGTTAATGAGAGGAATAATCCCATCCGGCGGAATATTCGGATAAAAAAAACGTTTTAACCCTTTTTTTCTTTTATCAGGCTGCGTGCTTGTGCAAGTACCTGGCTTTTCCATAGATGTTCGACAAGTCTTTTTCCAGTTTGGTAAACGTTTTCTTGTTATTTTCAACGAGTTCCTCTAGTATTTTCTCGGGGTACCCTTCTTTTCTCAGCATTTCCAGTTGTTCAGGTATCCCATTTCTTAAAAGGTGGTCTATCCTGATATGTATCGCTGCGTTTGTCAGGAAAACCCTGTATATTGTCTTTGCTAATGATTCCATTCTTTTTATGAAGTCTTCTTCGATAGAAATAAACTTTTCAAGCTTGTTAACAGCTTTCTCAATGGCTTTTTCATCTTCAGGGCCTTTAAGCAAGGACTCTAATTCTTTATACAAGCCTTCCAGCTCAGCCATGTCTTTCTGTATTCTCTTTATATTCCTTCTCTCATCCCTTGCAGCCCTTGCTTCCTGCCTTTCCTTTTGCTGTTCAGTCCTTATAGCAGCCAGCAAGCTTTCCTGCATAGCCCTTCTTTTCAGCCTTTCCTCCTCGTTCCTTACCTGGGATAATGAAATTTCTCGTACTTGCCCCGACATTTTCTGAATATCCACAACCAACTTCTTCATAGGTGCAACAACCTTTTCCTGGAATAAATGGTAAACATTATTCCCGTGCCTATCAGTCTTATGAGAAAGCCTTTCCTTTAGCAAGCGGTCCATCCTGACTATTAGCTGCTTGTCCTTTTCCTCCAATTTTTCTTCTTCATTCAAAATTATCAATTCATTCTCAGCAATCCTATACGTGAACTGCTCCTGCTTATGTATAAGCTTGTAAATGTTCTCCAAGCTCTCCTTAACAACACCAATATCTTTTGTAGAAACGCCGTTCTTAAACTTCGCAAACTCTTCCTCAACCTTATTAGAAAAATCCAATGATCGCTCCCTTCTAACAAACCTTCTAACCTGCCTCGCCAACCCAGCAGTCGTCCTAACATGAAAAAAATCCATTTGTGTAACAAAGTTTCCCATTTTATCTTGCCTCGAATTTCTTTTTACCTTCTCGTTCTAGCTTTCAATATTTTCCAAGTATCATGAACATATTTTTTTATATCTTCTTTTGTTTTGTGATTACCTAGTTCTTTTTCTGGAAATTCTATTTTTCCTTCGTAGTAATCTTTAAGTTTTGATAATACAAATATACAATCCTTAACTTTTTGATGTTGTTCTTGATGGTAAGCCCAGTTTCCAGTTTTTTCATCTAAATAGGATTGGAAATGATCAATAATTTTTTTAATAAGTTCTGCATCTTTTTCGTTTCCATGCCTCCATTTTAGTGCAAAATCTCCGCTTTTTTTGATAGTCTTTTCCATCTCTTTTAAAGGCTCTTCAATGGCTCGTTCTTTTTTATCCAGAGTTTTCTTTCCTTCTGGCATTTCTTTTTCGAGCAACGCGTACAGTTCCTTACTTCTGTCTTTTAGCTTCATCATTTTTATACGTCCCATCTCCAAGGCCTTTGCGTCCCTATGATTCTAGCGCCTAGGCGTAGGTATACTTCATTTAACTGGAATCCTCTGTTACTCATCTCTCTAGCCAAATGAGGTATATGGTTATGAATGAGTTGTGAGAGTGATTCCTGATTCAAATGTACATGTAATTGGTGAGGGTTCAAAAAATAATTTAGTATTATATAATCGTTTGAATGATTGGGGTACCCTGGCAAGTCATTTGTTTGCTCTAAATGCTGTGCAGCTGCTTGGTTCCTCGCCATAACCCATACTAATTCGAACTGCGCTCCATCCGGGACAGTCTCATCTCCACCTCCAGGGTCTTCTCTGCCTCTTCCTTGTCCTAACATTTCTAGGATTCTTTGTAATTGTTGATCTATTGTGTTGAATCTTGTTCTCATGTTTTGGTCCAAATTCTGTACATCTTGTCTTGTTGCAATGTCTTGTAATTTTTGTTCTATTGAACGCGTTCTGTAAGCTATCTGTGTTAAGAGGGCGTAATTCTGGTGTCCTTGTCTGTACAAAGCATCTATTGAAGGAAGCACGTAGTCATCTAAAGAATCTTGAATCCGTTGTATCATATTAATTTCTATTTCTTGTCTTCTTTGCAGGATTTCGAATAATTCGTTTATTAATCTGTCTAGCTCTTCTATGTCATGCCTCTTTGCAGTATTATCCAAGCGGTTTAAGATTTCTATTATTCCTCTATTGGCTGTATCAACATCTGCTTCTATCCTGTCTAGTTGGGAGCTGATTCTTGAAAATTCCGCTCTTGTTTGCTGTGTTAAATTGTGTATGCTGTTCTGTGCTATTTGAAGTTCACGCGTAATTAAATCTATTCCCTTTTTTTGCTCAAGTAACAATCTTCCAGTGTTTCTTAATATAGTGTCTAGTCTTTTTATCAGAGGCCCTAAGTCTATGGCACTTGGAATTTTATTTAAGAGGTCCCGTATTTTTCTAGTTACATGGTCCCTTGTTTTTTTATGTTGTTTTGCTTGTTCTCCATTTATCTTCTGGATTATATCGTTAGATCTGCGATAGATATAGTTTTTTATTTTTGGATAAAGTTCTTTTTCTAGGAATTCATTAATTTTTGTATAGTTTATTTCTATTTTTAGTTCCGGCAATATACTTGTAAAATGTTCTTTTAACGCGTTTATTATGACTTGTGTGAATTCGTTTAGTATTTCTTCTGGTTTTTTTCCATTAAGCTCATTACCGTTTACGAAAAGTATGTTTCCTACTAGTTGAAAGCCGTGATTTGCGTTTTGCTGGCTTTGGGCTCCTCCTTCTTGGTTTATCTCTATTTTTGAAAGTTCTTCTATTTTTTTAACAACTGTTAGTATTTCAGTTAGTCCTTTAGCATCTAGGCCTAGCTCCTTTGCGCTCTTAGATAGCTCATCTATTATTGCTTTGATGTCTTGTTCTGCCATTTTTATCTTATTTCTACGCGTCCTTTAAATGTTGTGTTGCCTTGTTGGTCTACGTTTACGCTATCTATTACAGGGTGCCATCTTTTTATAGGTCTTGTTATGGTGGCTTCAGAAGGCGTCCATTTTCCAGGTCCTTTTGAGTTTACGGCTCGTATCCTGTACCTGTTCACACCTTCTTCTCCTTCGTCCATCAACGGGTTATTCGGAGGGTGGTGTTTGTCAGGTGTTGCTATCCTTCGCCAGTGCGTTGCCCCTGTCAACTTTTTTCTACCAACTGCTTTGTGTATTTCGTAGTAGTTCACCCCATCTACTTCAGGGTTAGCTGACCAGCTAAGTGCTACTTGACTGCCCTGGGGTATTGCCCTGAACATGTATACTTTGCCTGGCTTGCCTTGTTTTCTGTACTCCCTGTCTTCTCCAGGTGTTGGTTCTTCACTTCCACCTGGTTTGAGCCAGTCAGGCAGTTTAAAGCCGCTTCCTTTTATGCTTCCTGCTAGTTGCATAAATTTTACTATGAGGAGGACTGTTAGTAGTATGTACGTCCAGCTTACCATTGCTCCATACATTGATATGATTATTTGTTCTGCCATTTTATAGTGGTCCTAGTCCTAGGCGTCCCGCCCATACGTTTAAAAGCATAAAGAGTAGTATAAGGATTAGTATACCTCCTATGTTTTGCATCCAGTCTTTGTTCATTTTCATTACTGCCAGGTATGATATTCCTAGGAATATTGCGAGGAATATTGATGCGCTTGCCAGGGCGGTTACTGCGCCTCCGGTGGCCATGAGCCAGTCTCTTGGCATGAAGAATACTCCTATTCCGCTTATTACTGCAGAGGTTATATTTGCGGTTTTGGTGTCGAAGACGCCTCCTGCTTTTAGCAGGCCCATCCGGAATACTGCTAGGAGTACGATGAATAAGCCGAATCTTATTATTCCTGCTTGTACGTCTTCGTTTTCTCTTAGCATTTCCAGGTTGAACAAGCCTCCTATCATGTTCACGCCTTGATTCAGAGGAGGTATCCCTGTGCTGTAAGCCATTGCTAAAGGTATTGTAAGAAGTAATATGAGTATAACTAGTGCTATGCCTGCGTATCGTTTCATTATATTGTGGTTACGCGGCCTTTATATTTATAAAGTTTTCTTTTGTTTTTCCTAGGGTAAAGGTTATATACTTCCTCTCCTATGGATTTTGTTTATGAAGCCGTTTTTCGTTAAGTTGCACTCGTGGTCTGACTTCCTGTTGCCGTACACTCTCTTGTTGTTAATTTTTATTATTATAGCTGAGTTTTTCTTTGTCGCGTTTTACGCTGCGCATCACTTAGTTTTTGAGGTTTTGGATTGGATAATTATCAGTGTTTTCGCGGTGGATCTTGGTTTTAAGTTTCATCGCTCTAAGTCTTTTCCTGTTTTTTTGAAGACGTCTTGGCTGGATATTATTGCTGTTATTCCTTTTTTCCTTGTTTTTAGGATGCTTGAGGTGCTCGGCGTTTTTTCCAGGTTAGCTGATGTTAGTAGTGAGGCTCAGCACGTTGTTGGTGCTAGTGTTGAGTTGGAGAGGGAGGCGAAGGCTTTGAGGCGTACTGCGAGGTCGGAGCAGTTCCTTAAGTTTCTTAGGCCTGTTCTGCGTACGCCTAGGTTGTTGAAGGCTGTGCATTTTTTTGAGCATCCTTCACACAAAATAAAACATTAACTTCTAGAAGATATATTTTCCAACATTTTTAAAATATTTAAGCAATAAACATATATTTTAAAATAATCAATTTCTAAATATTTTAAGCAAAAAGCAAAAATTTTAAAGTATTGTTTGCCATATGGAAAATAATTAATAAGAAATCTTTGCTGTTTTCCACTATATCTATAACACCTTATTTCTTACAAAAAGGCCGGACTCCCTGGCAAAAAGACTGCCTCTTACACATTCTTCCGAGGAGAATAGCAAAATATAAAAACAAAGAGTTCGCATAATGTATATTACACGTACTTTTCAAAGGTTTTATCGTAAAAAGAGGCGAAAAATGCAAGATTTACACACAGAGCTCAAGCTAAGAGGGTACAGCCTGGAAACAATAAAGACATACCTGAAGATAAACCAGGACTTCCTTGAATTCCACAAAAAAAGACCGGCCTCACAGATAGAAATAAGCCATATCAAGGAATACCTTGCATACCTTGTTAGTGATAGGCGCGCAGCGCCGCGCACGGTTAACCTGGCAAGGTCCGCATTACTATTCTATTATAATGATGTGCTGGGCAAAGGCTTTACCAACATCAAGACTCCTAAGATAACTTCGAGCCTGCCAAGCGTGCTAACCAAATCAGAAATACAAAGACTGATAGAAAATGCAGGCTCAGGGAAAAGCCGGCTGATCATAATGATGCTTTACTCTTCCGGGTTAAGAGTGTCTGAGCTAGCAAACCTGAAATGGGATGATATCGAATTCAACGAAAAAATAGCTTGGGTGCGGCATGGAAAAGGCCGAAAAGACAGGATGATTGTGCTATCCGAACACCTTCTAAAAGATTTAAGCAAAGCTGAAAAAGTTTCGAAGTACGTTTTTCCTGGCAGAAACGGCCCTATAACAACCAGGAACATCCAGAAAATAATATCTTCCACAGCCAAGAATGCAGGTCTGAACAAAAAAGTAACACCTCACACTTTAAGACATAGCTTTGCTACACATTTACTCGAAAATGGTACAGATATAAGAATGATCCAAGAATTATTAGGGCATAGCAACCTGCAGACAACCCAGATATATACCCATATAAGTTCTGAGAAAAAGAAACTCATAAAGAATCCTCTCGACGATATTTAACCATTATAATCCATTTTTATGTAAGCTGTTTTTTTGAAAAATTCTTGTTGTAAAATTTTTTTGTTTTTGCTTAAAAGTTTTAGAAAATGTAAAATTGATAAATTGTATATACTATTTATAGGTAAAACTATTTATTGTTCATACTATTTATTGGTTAAAATATATTGCGAAGTTTCAAAAAACACTTTTCAAAAACAATAATTTTTGCTTAAAAGTTTTAGAAATATTATTTTCAAATAAAATTATAAACATTTTCACATTAACATGCCAAAAATGGATGAATTTACTAAATACAGAATCCGGGAAATAGTAGCAGTAGGCGCAGTAGTAGGAGTAATGGGCAGCGTATTTTATTATGCAACAAAAACACCTGAAGACCTGTCAAGAGAACCAGTAGCAAGGGAAGGTGTAATAACAAGCGTATATGAAAACGTGGTAAGTGGAAGGTACTCGTTAGAAGTTACATCCCTGGATACTCCAGCTACTACGAGCACGTTGTCAGCTATAAAAATGCATGGTGGCATTAATATAGATGACTTGTTAAAGCTCGATCTATCAATTGGCGACACAATCAAGTACAGGACTGATCTGACAAGGTTCTTATCTGCAAATAACATAGAAGAAATAAGAAGAAAAAACCGTTTTGAACAACCAAAACCTTAAAATAAAGACTTGTTCTATTAGCAAAAATATGAAGAAAGAAATGGCTGGAAAAATATTTTTGTTGGCCACAGGTATAGCGGGCATGTGCTATGTACACCACGAATTTGAAAACAAAAACAACAACGCATCTCAGCCTATATACGACAACATAAATTGTGTTGTGAAAACGATAAGCAATTCTTCTTCAACGAATACTAAGCTTGTCCGCGTTGAAGAGATTGAAAATATTTTTCCTTCGAGAAATTATATTATTAAAATAGCAGAAAGGTATATGTCTAGGATGCCAAATGGAAAAGAACTGTCTGAAGGAGATACTCTGGACATAAAATTGAACTTGAACAGGTTTGCAGGACAAGACACGCTCTATGTTCCGCCAACAGATTTTACTGTACGCAGATACAGCGGTAACAAATAATCACAGGTTTTTTCTCTTGATGAACTTCTTAAGACCGTAGAAATACCTTGAAAAAATCTTGTACTGCTCTTCAAGGGTTTTCTCACCTACTTCTGTTAGATAATAAACCTTGTTTCTTCCAAAGCGCTTGTACTTTACAAGCTTTTTAGCCCTGAGCTTTTTTAGAGCTGGGTAGATCGTACCCGCGGTAAGAGTTGCTCCTTTCCTTGCACCTATCTTTTTAGCTAAATCTTTCCCTGTCAAAGAATTTATGCTTACCTCATGAAGAATCAAAAATGAGAGGAAACCCTTGAATTCTAAGAACACTGGCTCAACTTTTTTCTTCGCAATTTTCTTTTTAGCCATAAAACCACAACATATAGGTTTATTTAAAAAACTTTTGCTGGTTTCACGCAAATAAGAGCTTTATATTCGCATAAATTTCAGGCAATGATATTTCTCGTTCTGATCGCATCTTCCAGAATTCTCTCATGTAATTTATCTTGTCCTGCCAACTAATTCTTCCTATCAAGACGATCTTCGAGGTTTTCACATTTCCAGGTGCTTCTTCCATTCTGAGCAGGCCTGCTGCGTAGTTAAACCTAGTGCTTCCATTTCTTGTTTTTATTATTCCTTTAGCTCTGTCAACTTTTTTTGGAAGCCTGGATATGAATGCCTCTAATTTTTGTGTGTTCATCTCCGACTTGGTTTCGAATGAGAATACTTGTGAACTGGATTTATGCTGGTTTTTAAGCTCAGGGAATAATTGGTACAGAAGTTCTTTTACAGGGCTTTTTTCTTCGATTTTTTGGTGTAGTGGCTTCCCAGGGGTTTGTACGTCGTCGTACGTTATGCTGCCGTTCTTTGATGTTTTTATCAAGGCGCCCGGGTTTGCTTTTCTAAGGTTTACTATTGCTTTTTCGAGTACGTCCCTTGATACGAGGTCTGACTTGCTTAGAATTATTGTTGTTGCGTTCCTCGAGTTTTCAAGTGTTGTCTTGCCGAATCCGTTGGATCCTGCAAGCCTGTACAAGTCTATCACTAGGACGATGTTTGCGTGGTATGTGTCTTCAAGGTTTAGGCTTTTCACGAAGTTATCAGGGTTTGCCACCCCGGTTGTTTCTATTATTATCATGTCAGGGTTTCTTTCCTGCCTGGAATTTTTTATTGCTTTTTTGAGGTCTTCGCTTTTAGTGCAGCAAGTGCATCCGTTGCTTATTTCAGTTACATTGTAAGGGTTGGTTAAGAGGTTTTTGTCAACGTTTAAAGGTGATATCTCGTTTATTATTACTTCTACGTTCTTGTTTACGGGCTTAGTCCTTAGGATGTTGTTAAGGATCGTGGTCTTCCCGCTTCCAAGCTTTCCTGTTAGTATTGTTATGTATGTCATCCTCTGTGTTTTCCTCCTGTGAATCCCAGAACCCATAAGAATATTACGGGCAGGAATGCTGCTTGGTTGCTTAGAGCGAAGAGGGAGACTGTGAACAAGCCCATTGCTATTAGGAATCCGAACCAACAGTGCGGGCATCCGAAGCCTCCCAGGGCGAGTCTTACGAACTTGTAAGTCATGTATGCTCCTGTTATGAATACTATTGCTGGTCCGAGGAAGGACCAGGTTAGCAGTATTATTATGGAAAGGACTGCGTAAAGGATTATTTTCCCTGTTATATTTTTCTTTTCTTTATTCCCGTGTGCTTGTGCGTATTGTGTCATAAGAAGAAAGGAAATAGTTATTAATATTTAAAGTTAATGTTAATAAAGTTATATTTGGCTTTCCTTCAACAACTCCTTAGAGATAGACTCGTCAATCTTAAGAACGTTCCTCTTAGCCTGCAAATCCTTGAATTTCAAATCCATGTACAAGAACAAGTCGCTGCCAACAAACTGCCTTAGAATCGGCACACCCTTAGAGATAAGGCTTGAAACATACCTGTTAACCATTTCCTCTGTAAAGCCCAATCGCTTAGCAAGAGCTTTCAAGGAAACCCTGTCCTCGGAGTAAAGGATGAAAGAAACTTCCTGCTCCCTATGCGTTAAATCCATGCCGAACCCCTCCTTATCAGAACCAGGGCTTACAAGCATGAACAGCTCGTCTATCCGTTCATTGAGCTTTTCAATCTTAGAGTCAACTTCAGCCACGTATTCATACAAAGATTCTATCTCCGAAGTATTCTGATTAATAGAGTCAAGGTGTACATTAAACTCCTCTTTTATAGATGCAAAAGACTGCCTCAAGCCTTCCTCCATGCTTTTTATCTTAAGGCTGACATCGCTGTTGCTTGATTTTAAGAACTTAATCTTTGATACACCCCTCTCAACCAGTTCAGGGAAGAATCCTTCTTTTTTTAAATATTTCCTTAACGTAAAACATATACCTAAAAGCGTATAAACCAATAATTATAAAACATAATCATACATCCAAATTATTTATGAGCAAGAAAACACTTGCAGTAGAGCTTTCCAAAGCGAAAAAGTTCGAAAACCCCAAGGACAGCATGGAACAACACGCAACAGACCCTGATATTGCTGCACAAGTGCTCTGGACGGCCTACATGAATGGCTGGATAAAAGGCAAAACCATAGCGGACTTTGGGGCGGGAACCGGTGTGCTGGGCATAGGATGCTTGTTACTCGGAGCAAAAAAAGTCTTATTCCTGGAAAAAGACAGGGAAACTATAAAGTTATTAGAAGAGAACATAGCTAGGTTCAAAACAGAATACGAGGAACTAGGAATTTATGAAATCCTGAACAAGGATGTAAAAGACGTCCTTGACGTTAAAGCAGACCTCGTAATTCAGAATCCTCCTTTTGGCACAAGAGATAAGCATGCGGACAGGGAATTCCTTGAAAAAGCCACGAATTCTTCCGAGAGAATAATAAGCATGCATAAAAGCGAGACAGATGAATTCATAAAAAGCTTGCTGGAAAAAAAAGGCTACAAAGTCATGAACGCGGACCGCCTCAGATTTCCCCTTAGGATGAGCTTAGAGCACCACAGGAAGAAAACAGAGTATATCAGGGTTACGTGCTGGTTCGCGGAGAGAAACAGTTAATTTTATAAATAAACCTTTTTTCTCAGGGGTGCATGGAGATAAACGTCTTAGAGAACAAGAAGAACAAGCTCGTATTCGAATTAAGCGGCGCAGGACATACTTTTTGCAACGCGCTAAAGGAAGAGCTAAGAAGTAATGATTCTGTATCCCTTACAACGTATAATATCAGCCATCCATTGGTTGGAAGGCCTAAGTTCTTCGTGGAAACCAAGGGTAATGAAACCCCTAAGAAAGCATTGGAAAAAGCAATAACCGGCTTAAAAACGAAGAACACGCAGTTCTTAAAAGAATACAAGTCTATGAAGTGATTACTTGCCCATTCTTCTCTCACGCTTACTATATTCTTCCAGGCAAGCCTTGAAGTCTTCTTTTTCGAATTCAGGCCAATGCTTGTCAAGG
>PWLK01000036.1 GCA_003560545.1 Candidatus Woesearchaeota archaeon
CACCCAGACGGAACAATAAAGCCACACTGCATCAGGACAACGCACGCAGAACAAAACGCGATAACCCAAGCAGCAAGGCACGGAGTAAACATCACAGGAAGCACGATATACGTGAACATGGAGCCATGCGTGCACTGCGCGAAAATGATAATAAGTGCGGGAATAAAAAAAGTTATATGTAGAAAACAATACCACGCAGCAGAACTCAGCAGAAAATTCTTTAAGCAAGCAAGAATACAACTCATTGTAAAGGAAAAGGATGTTGAAGCATACGCAAAACACATGAAGAAGAGGTGAAAATATGAATAGCATAGATGAAGTAATACTCGCAAAAAAAGATTATACGTACAGAATAGTAACCAATAAACCTGGAGAGGGAATAGAGAGAACAGAAATAAGAAACCAGCCAGGGCTGCCAGCAGACAAGATTTTTGAGTACGCAGACATGGCGAACTGGAACACGCCTATGGATGGCGATGAAGTGTTCCGCTTCAAGGAAGAAGCAGGGGTGCAACACGGCAAAGAATTTAAGGCAAGCACAACTTATGTTTCAGAGCCAAGATACATATCAACAAATTGGCAGGACACATTAAAGAATTATAACAACAATAACCATTAACAAAGCAGTGAACCAAGTATGCTAAACCTAAGAGACTGGGAAGTTTACAGGATGGTAACAGGCAAGAACTTTTTTGCAACTAAGCGAATGCCAAAACTTAAAGGATACGCCCTGATAAGCTTTTTTGAGACAGAACCAGAAATGCAAGAAAAACTAATGGAGGACGCAGAGCACCTTGATTTTATGGTTTTAGAGCTCGACATGGAAGGGTTTAAGCTGAAAGCGTTTTACTCAGGAAAAGAACAAGTACCACCAATATACCTAGGCCCTGAGGACATACTTAGGAATTCGAAAAAGGAATTTAACTACGAAGAAGCAAAACACTTACTGCAAACTTACAAGGGATCATATTACTCTAAAAGGAATTAAAAAAAAATGGGTAAGAAAAACGCGCACAGGGTTGTAATAACAGGGAAGCATTTCTACATATCAAAAAAAATGGACTGGCTTGAAAGCTACACAGACCAGGAAGTGCTAAGCAAAGTGAAAAACACAGCCAAAACAACTTCAATAGAGAAAAAGCTTGACGACCTGGAATACATGGTTTTCCACGTGAATAACCAGGATTGGACGCTTACATCATACGTGTCAAAGCAAGAGATTATACCACCAGGAGAGCTGACGCCTAGGAGGATAATGGAAACAAGCAATTTGTATATAGAGGAAGACATAGCAGCGCAACTGCTGGACAGCTATTTTACTTATTACGAGAAGAAAAGGAATTAATCCAAGGCAATAATTTTTTTCTTGCTTGTTAACCCTGACTTAATCCTTGGCTTCTTACCAGTTATTTTTGAAAGGTACTTTATGATTTCTTGGTTGGCTTTGTTGTTTTCAGGAAGGGCTGCCACTTCTAATATGTGTGCTTTTCTTTCTTCGTCGTAGCCTTTCAGGAGTGTTTTTTTCGCGTTAGGCTTTACAATTACAGGTATGGTCTTGCCTTGCTTAAAGCTGTTAAAAGAGTGTTTTTTCATTTTTCCTGGTTGTTTTTCCGGTTTTTATTTGCGAATATTTAAATTATTTTTCTTGTTTTGAAAAGCAACGCAAAAAAAACAAAATATTTAAATATATGGACGGCTGTCTAAATAAATAGACAAATGTCCAGAGAAAAAGACTTGGAAGAGTTCTTCCTCAAAAACCCTGAAGAGGAAGCGCACATAAGAGAAATAGCCAGAAAACTAAAATGCTCGCCGACAACAGCAACAAAATACCTGGAAACACTACAAAAAAAAGGACTGCTAAACAAAAAAACAGAGCTAGGACACACGTTATACAAAGCAAACAGAGAATCCTGGCAATACAAAAACGCAAAGCTAAAACACAACCTGGACCAAATAAGAAAAGCCAAAATAATCGAGGAACTGGAAGACTACTACAACAACCCCGAGTCAATAATATTATTCGGCAGTTACTCAACAGCAGAAGACTCTGAAAAAAGCGATATAGACATAGCAGTCATAACCGCAAAAAAAACGCAGCCAAACCTCACAAAACACGAAGAAATAATAGGCAGACAAATACAACTGATAAACACAACAACTGAAGAACTAACAAAAAACAAGCATCTCGCAAACAAAATAGTGAATGGAATAGTACTAACAGGGTACTGGGAATTACTAAGATGAAATTCGAAGACTTCATAAAGAAAAAACTTGTAAGGAAAGGAACACCGGATAAAGCGCTGGCAAAATCATTATTAGAAGCAAGCAAGAACGACTTGGAATACCTAAAAGAACAAAACATAACAGGAAAAAGCGCGAGGAAAATAACTTCTAATTACTACGACGTAATCAGGAGCATGGCAGAAGCAATCACTGCCTTAGAAGGATACAAAGTATACAGCCACGAAGCCTTCACATATTACCTAAAAGAAAAAATTTCAATAGAAATATCAAAGCAATTCGACAGGTTCAGAAGGATTCGCAACAACATAAATTACTACGGAAAAAACATTGATGAAACAGAAGCAAAAGAAATCATAAAAAGCATGGAACGCCTCGCCAAAA
>PWLK01000034.1 GCA_003560545.1 Candidatus Woesearchaeota archaeon
AAGAGCCAACATAAAATACCACGAAAAAAAATCCAATACATACCACTACGTTCACACCCTAAACAATACAGCGATAGCAACCTCTCGTGTAATGGTAGCAATACTCGAAAACTACCAGGAAAAAGACGGAAGGATAACAATCCCAAAAGTACTCCAGCCATACATGTACGGAATGAAAAAAATAGAGCCGAAAAGAAAACATATATAAATAAAGGGTTCCATGTTACAATAACGCTAACACGAGGCCCTAATACGTGGAAAGCATAACAGAGACCCTATACACAAAAAATAATTCTTCTCAACAGGGACACCGCGCTCAATTCTTTACAATCCTCGAGAACGGTATACGCTCCTACAAGGACAAATGCGTCCAGGCCAAGAGAAACGCTGTGTTGCTATCCACAGAAATAGAAAGAGAGTACAAAATAGCAGAAGCGTTCCCCGATTCAATGCCTGGCCTTAAAAGAATACCTGTAGAAGTCACAACAGGCATAGCCTCATGGGACCTGCATCCCTCCCTTGAAAACATAATGCGTGACTACGGAACAGGATTCGCGATAGTCATGACAAGGCTTCCAGGGCTCTCCCAAAGAAACATATCTGAACTAACCGGTATAATAACGCAATACGGAAAGAAAGACCCTAAAGTAAATAACGCGATAAAAATACTAAGATCAGGGGATGAAGAAGAAATCTACGATTTACTCCTAAAACACCACTCTGATATCGACGTAGGAATAGAAAGCAACATTCGAGGGGACATAGCTGAGATGTTCTTCAAATACTTCATTAACGCATCTCTTTCCAACACAGGATTAGGAAAGGAACTAAAAATTTTCAGGAACCTCGAAAAAAACAAGAGCTTCCTAAAATACGACAATAACAAGAAAGCGGTTTTTGAAAAAGAATACGAAACAGACGCGCTTCTAAGCTATAATAAAAAAGAACATCTCAACACTTTCCTTGAAGCAGTGCAAAAGAATACATCTGCTTTAATCTACAGGAACGAAAACGAAGACATTATAAGAATAAACTAATCATTGCTTTTTCTGATTGTAATAAGCATCTTCTACTTCTTCAAGCGTTGTGATTTCTTCAGGTGAACGATCGCTTCTAAGCGCGACCACTCTTGGAAACCTTAAAGCGTACCCAGAACTATAAGCAGGGCTTTTCTGTATTTCTTCGAAGCGAACGCTTATCACTATTTTCGGCTTAACCTTAACATCGCGTCCTTTCTCATCCGTAATTATCGGCTTTAACATTTCAGTTATCTCATCAAAGCTTAGGCCTTCCTCTCTTTTCTCCTTCAATCCAGTACCTACTCTTCCTAGCTCCAGGAAGCCTTCTTCTCCGGCACATGCTACGACGAGGCTTGTAAGCCATCCTTTTCTTTTACCTTCTCCCCATTCAGCCCCTGTAACAACTAAGTCAAGCTCGTCCATCGCTGATTTGAATTTAACCATATACCCTACTCGGCTTCCTGGCTTGTACTCCGCGTCAAGCTTCTTAAACATCAAGCCTTCGTTGCCAAGCTTCACGGATTCGTCAAAGAACTCTTGTGCCTCTTTTTCATCACTTGTAACGATTTGTTTTGCAAGAACTATCTTCTTTTCTTCTTCATTAACAATCTTTTCAATTACTTTTCTTCTCTCACTAAAAGGTTTTTCCAATAAATCCTCGCCTTCCACGTATAAGATGTCAAAAACGTTGAGCTCAACAGGTAATTCTTTTGCGAGCCTGTCAATATCATATTTTCTCTTAATCCTCTGCGAGATATTCTGGAAAGCAGTGTACTTTCCTGTCTTGGAATTGTATCCTACGGCTTCAGAATCAATTACGCAGTCCTTAGCCTTAACATTCTTCAGGACGTATTCCTTTACCTCCGGGAACTGATGCGTGACTTCTTCAAGCCTGCGAGTGAAAATCTTTATCTTATCATCTTCCTTGCTTATCAACATCCTAAACCCATCATACTTAAACTCAACAGCAGCAGGCTTCCCCACAGACTTAAACGCTTCTTCTATCGTGTTTGATTTCTGCGCGAGCATTACCTTAACAGGTTTTCCCAGGACGAGCTTTAGCTTTTCCAGTTCACTTTTTCCTTTCCTTGCAATCCTTGCCACAAGCCCTGAGTCATTCGTCTTGTCAATAGCTTTCTGGACAATCGCTAAAGACTCGTTGTACTCCTCCCTGTTCTCCGGGTTAATCGTTTCTGTTTCCTCGTCATAATTAGGATTAACTCCCAGGCAACTCCACGCAACCGCGTCCCTTATAGTTCCTTCAGCAACCCCGACTCTTAAGTCTTGCAAGACACTCCTTACTATGTACCTTGCTTCTAAAGGCTTTGCTGAGGAGAGCATGCTCGCGATAACCTTAACCTTTTGGTCAACACTGCCACTTCCTTCAAGCCCGGAGAGCTTTCGCAGGTTTGTAAAAACTTCTTTTACCGTTAAGCTCCCTGAGAAAAGCGTGCTCTGCGCTTTCTTCCTCGTTAAGTCCTCAGCTACCAGTCCAAGGTCTCCTTTCTTGCTCCACAGCCTCTCGATTTGCTTCGCATCGTATCCTGTAGCTACGCTTATTGCCTTAAGCACAAGCCTTGAAGCAACCCCTATCTCAGTGGTATCGTAATCCGGGTAAACCTTTCCTCTTAGTAACAAGACTATCATTTCGAGGTCTTCGTCCCTGGTCTTGCTTATCAGGTCGCTTATAATCCTGGTTTTTTTCAGCCTTTTCGAAGTGCTTTCCAGGGTTTCGTATGCTTTTGCGAGCTCCTCGTACTCCATAATGTAATGGTATGGCTTTGGTTTTTAAATAAGTTCTTTTTTTCGTGTTTTCATTGGATAAATTATTTAAAGAATCTTCCTTTCAACTATTTCATGGGTGTTTTTGATGATATGCTGAAAGGAGGGGAAAGCCTTATCAGGAATGAGGCTGCCTTGGACTATGATTTTCTTCCAAAGCTATTGCCGTATAGGGAGCAAGAGCAAAAGTACCTGGCTACATGCATAAAGCCTTTGTTCTCCAATAGGAGTGGGCGGAACCTTTTCATTCATGGCCCTCCAGGCATTGGGAAGACTGCTGCTGCGAGGCACGTCCTCCGCGACTTGGAAGAGCAGACTGATGACGTGCATGCTTTGTACATTAATTGCTGGCAGAAGAACACGACTTACAAGGTTTTGTTGGAAATGTGCGACTTGCTAGGGTACAGGTTTACTCAGAACAAGAAAGCAGTGGAGCTTTACAAGATTGTTGCAGGTATTATTAATAAGTCAGGAGCGGTGTTTGTTTTTGACGAGATTGATAAGGCTGAGGATTTTGACTTCTTATACTTCGTATTAGAGGAAATTTATAATAAAGCGGTTTTTCTTATTACTAATTATAAGTCTTGGCTTGTGGAGCTGGATGAAAGGATTAAATCGAGGTTGCTCCCTGAAATGGTTGAGTTCAAGCAGTACAATGAAACCGAGACTAAAGGCATACTAAAAGATAGGCTTGGGTATGCTTTCCCTGAAGGGGTCTGGGATGATAAGGCTTTTGATAAGGTTGTCAGGAAAGCCTCTGAGCTTAAAGATATAAGGAGTGGTTTGTTTTTGTTGAAAGAGGCGGCTCTTCAGGCAGAGGAGAAATCCTCTAAGAAAGTAGGTGTTCCTGAGGTTAATGAAGCGATCAGGAAGCTTGATGATTTCACGGTTAAGAACAGCGCTGAACTAGAAGCTGAGTCAAAGTTAATTTATGACTTGGTAAGGCAGCATTCCGGGAAGAGGATCGGGGATTTGTATAAGTTATACCAAAAGAAGGGCGGTGTGTCCAGTTATAAGACTTTTCAGCGCAAGATTGCTAAGCTTGAGGAGGGCAAGTACCTTACGACTAAGAAGACTACTGGTACTGGTGGGAACACTACTATTGTTGAGAAAAAGCTTACTGATTATTAAGAGTTTATTTTCTTTGTGATTATCCTGAATACAGGGATGCTTGTGAATATTATTAGTACTATCATCATTGCTATGGCTAATACAAGGGCTGCTATGAAGTTTGCTATTATTACTTCATGCCTTTCATCTTGGGGGTTTATTCCTGTTAGCAGGCTGCAGAATGCTAAATAAAATTTTTGTATTGGCGCAGGGTATGTTTTCCAGAAAACCAGCATGGGCTTGTACG
This sequence comes from Candidatus Woesearchaeota archaeon, assembly GCA_003560545.1. Taxonomy (GTDB): domain Archaea; phylum Nanobdellota; class Nanobdellia; order Woesearchaeales; family 21-14-0-10-32-9; genus PWWA01. Next base: position 4,159 of record PWLK01000034.1, read on the forward strand.
CAATTATTCCTATTAGTAGCCCTCCAAGCGGAAGTAAAAGGTACGTGAATATGTGTGTTTTGCTTCTGTAGTCGCCGAAGCCTTGATCTGTAAGGCTTAAAGGGATTAGCGGCGGAGAAACAATGTATATTGCCAACGAGACAAATATATTAATAATAAAAAGGATTGTGAATATTTTAAAAAATCTTTGTTTAACATTCCTTTCTTTCATAATGCACTTTCTAACAAATATTAATTACTTTTTTAAATATTTTGTTTAATCGTATTCTATTCTTATTCTTGCATTGTTTGCTCCTTTCATTAATGGCATCATTGCGTCTACGCTGTACTCGGGTTTCCAGGGATAAACTCCTTGTATTCCGTCTGGGAAGTCCAGGAGTGCCCATGACCCTTTTCCTTTTCCTGTGGGTACGTATATTTCGTTCCAGTAATACGGGTGCCCTGTTTCTTCAAATGCTCTTTGTTCTTTTAGTTCAAACGGCCTTGTTTTCCATCCGCTTATTCTCCTTGCGGGGATTCCGGAGGAGTTAATCGCCATTGCTATGAATGAGGATGTGCCTGCGATGCCGCCTATTACTTCTTTTTTTTCTTTGTATTCCTTTATTATTCCTTCTGGGTTTTCTCCTTTGTACCAGTCTTTTTCTTCTTTGCTTTTGCTTACATTTTTTTGTAGTGTTTCTGCTATTATTTCAAGGCTTTTTTCTCCTCTTAGTAATTCTTTTAATTCATGTCTTGCTAGCGAGGAGTATTCTTTCCTTAGTTCTTCAAGGTATTTTTCTGGTTCCAGTAATTCTTTTTCTGGAATGATGTGTTCTGGGAATTTGTATGGTATTAAGAATTCGTGCTTGTTTCCTTTCTTTGTATGTGTTAGCTTGTTGAAATACGGGTTTTTATTTATGCCTTCATCATGAAAAGATATGTTTCCTTTGTATTCTATTATTATCTTTGTGTTTTTTGCTGGCAGTACAGGTATGCTTACAAAGTGGTGGGATTTGTTTGGGTCTCCGTGGTTTTCAGTTACAATTATTTCCAGGCCTTTTTCAAGGTCTATTATTTCTACTATGGGTTGTTCGGTTATCTTGTATGGGAGGAATTGTCCAGTGTGGTTTTCGTATATTGGTTGTAGCTTTCTTTCTTGTTCCATGGTCGGGTAAATACACTTTCATTTAAAAACATTTCTTTCGTTATTACTTTTTAATAGTTATGTTTTTTGGCACTGGACAAGTGTACGCGCAGCCTATTTAAACCAACTAATCCATTCAGAAACCAGAGGTGATTTGAATGGTGCACAAAGACACAGAATTCATCAAAAACCTGTTTTACACACAAATAAAAAGCGTAACACTAGGAGGAAGGAGGTAAAAAAAATGAGGAACTACTACGAACAAAAAATACTTCCTGTAATGCTGGAACACCAGCTAATAATGGAAGAAGAAAAAGAAGCAATGGCAGAATACCTGAGAGGATTTGGAGGGACAGAAGATGCTTAGAGCAATAAAAAAAATATTCGCAGAACCAGAATACGTTGAGTGGCAAGACTACAAGAAAAGGATAGACTTCCTGGACGTACTCCACTGGCAGCAATCCGTCAGAAAAAGAAACCTGCACGCGTAAAAGCATTAAAACAACCTTGTTTTTTTCAATTAAATTTTTAAATAAACTCTTGTTCTTCACACTGAAATGATAGTAACCAAAGACGAACTACTCAAATCAAAGAAAACCGTGCAAACACTCCTCAAAGGAAAAGTATTCATATACCCCACGGACTCCATTTACGGCTTAGGATGCGATGCAACAAAAGAAGACTTAGTACAGAAGATAAGGCACATAAAAAAGAGCAACCTCCAGCCATTCTCAGTAATAGCTCCTTCAAAGGAATGGGTTTACCAGAACTGCGAAGTAGGCCTGGAACAAAAAAAATACGTGGAAAAACTCGGAAAAAAACTCGTTGTGAACGGGGAAGAGCACTGCTTTACCCTTGTATTAAAGCTGAAAAACAAAGATGCAATAGCAAAAAACGTTAACCAAGGGCTTGAAACAATCGGTGTAAGAATCCCGGATCATTGGTTCTCAGAAGTAGTAAGCAACCTAGGCGTGCCCATAGTAACGACGAGCGCGAACCAGACAGGGGATGACTTCATGACAAGCATAGAAGACTTAAACCACGGCGTAAAGAATCAAGTAGACTTAATAGTTTATGAAGGCGAAAAGAAAGGCCACCCATCTATCATAATACACGCTGAAAGAAAAACCAAGGAAGTAAAAATAAGGTAGAAAATGAGAATTCTCGGTGCAGGCGACTTACACGGCGATGTAAGCCTTGCAAAAAAACTATCAGAAAAAGCCCTTAAAGAAAAAGCAGACCTGATAGTATTATGCGGAGACCTGACACATGACCACTCACTGGACAACGTCCTCCAGCCTTTCAAAGAAAAAAACCAGAAAGTCCTGCTCATATCAGGAAACCACGAAAGCATAGCCACAGCCGACTTCCTCGCATACATAAACAAAGCAAAACACTTACACGGGTACTCTGTTAAGTACGAAGAAACAGGAATCTTTGGATGCGGCTCCGCAAACATAGGCATCCATGGGTTGGACGAAGAAGAAATCTTTCATACCTTAAAAAAAGGATTTGACAGGATAAGCTACTTAAAAAAGAAGTTAATGGTAACCCATGTTCACCCGGCGAACACGAAGATGGAATTGTTCTCAAAGTTCGTAAAAGGAAGCACAGGAGTCCTAAAAGCAATCTACGAATTAAAGCCAGACATCCTATTGTGCAGCCATGTCCATGAAGCAGAAGGACTAGAAGAAAAGCTAGGCAGCACAAAAATCATAAACGTAGGAAGAGACGGAAAAATAATAGACTTATAAATTCTCAGCGTCAAATTTCTCCTTAGCCTTTTTCTCCTTAAAAAAGACTTCGTGGCTCGCTCTCTTCTCAAACAAAGAAACAGCGATCCTTGAAAGAACGCCTTGGCTTTCCAGCAAGCGTTTTTCCTGAACGATCATCCTCGCATCTTCTATGCATTCACGCATAACCTGGTTATTCTTAGAACGACATTCATCTTCAGCTTTTTTTTCCTCTTCTTCTGTCAGGAAAATTTCTATCCAGTTAGGATACGCGGACTTATCGCTTTTCTTCGGAAACGTCTTGCTAAATGCCATAACAAGGCAGGAAGAGAATTGTTTTTATAAAGTTTGCCCGGCTTACACCGAAAGAAATCAGCATGTTGCAGGCTTAAGCCTTTTCAGCCTGTTATCCTTGCCTGCTTCTTCCAGTACTATCTTGTTCCCTCCATTTGAAAGGAATACGGATGCAATGGGGCATTCAAAGCAGCCAGAAGGCCTCTTGTTTCTCTTGTTAAAGACTTTCCTGTAGTCCGCATTGCTTTTTTCCATCCAACGCGTGCCCATTTCTTTTCCCCGGTCAGGGTTTGTTCCGTGTACAGGCTTCCCAGTGTTTATCAGGTTTCCAGAGCTTTTCATTTCCAGTATCACGTCTGAAATAGTCTGGTTTTGTTCTTTAATTGATTCCAAGAATTTATATGCTTCTTCATCCAAGGCTACGTTTACACTACCCATCTTCGAAGCCAAGGGGGAATATTGCGTTTCTTATAAAACTTTTTGTGTTATGATATATGCGTAACAACGCTTATTTTTATAAGAACAATTTTTTTTACCCTTTTGTTACGCCTATTGGCTTTAGCTGTGCGACAAGTTTTCCTATTCCTGCCTTGTCACTGACTTTTACAACTTCATCCACGTCCTTATAAGCGCCTGGTGCTTCCTCACTTACACCTTTCCATGAAGCGGCTTTAATGTATATTTTTTCTTTTTCAAGGTCTTTTCTAAGTTCCTGTCCTTTCCAGTTCTCATTTGCTTTCTTCCTTGACATTAAACGGCCAGCGCCGTGCGCTGTGCTTCCAAAGCTTTCAAGCATGGCTTTCTCTGTTCCGACGAGAACATAAGAAGATGTTCCCATGCTCCCTGGTATGAAGATGGGCTGGCCTGTTTCCTGGTACTTTGATGGGAGTTCTTTATTCCCTGGGGGAAATGCTCTTGTTGCGCCTTTCCTGTGCACCCAGACCATTGCTTTTTCTCCGTTAATATCATGTTCTTCTAGCTTCGCGATGTTGTGTGCAACATCGTAAACAGTTTTTAAGTCCGCTTTTTCTCCGAAGACTTCTTTAAAGCTTTTCCTTGTTTGATGGCCGATAACATGCCTGTTTGTCCACGCAAAATTTGCGGCGGCGCACATGGCTTTGTAGTAGTCTTTTGCTAGTTGGCTTGACGCTGGTGCGTAGATCAGGTTTTTGTCAGGTAAACTATTTTTTATTTCGGGGAAGTTTTCTTCCATTTTTCTTATGTAATCAGAACACGTTTGGTGTCCTAGGCCTCGGCTTCCTGAATGTATTAGGATTACTACTTGTCCTTCGTGTGTGATGCCGAACGTTTTTGCTGTTTCTTTGTTGAATATCTTGTTTACGTATTGTACTTCCAGGAAATGATTTCCTGAGCCAAGTGTTCCGAGCTGTCCTTTTCCTCTGTCCTTGGCTTTCCTTGTTACTTTTGAAGGGTCGGCATCCGCCATTTTTCCGTTGCTCTCACAATTATCCAGGTCTTCTTTTATTCCTATGCCTTTGCCTACCATATATTCTGGTCCTCTGTTTAAGACTTCGTCTAGTTCATCGTGGCTTAATTTGAATAACGATTTCCCTCCTACTCCTGGCGGGATGTTTTTGAACAAAGAGTCTAGTAACTCGTTTATTTTCTCGTAGACTTCTTCTTTTTCCAGGTTGCTTGCTAGTAAGCGGACGCCGCAGTTGATATCGAATCCTATTCCGCCCGGGCTTATGCATCCTTTTTCAGGGTCAAGGGCGGCTACTCCGCCTATGCTGAACCCGTATCCTTGGTGTGCGTCTGGCATCATGATGCTGTACCCTTTTATTCCTGGCAGTGTTGCTACGTTCATTCCTTGTTCTACGCATTGGTCTTCCATCATTTTCTTCAATAGTTTTTCTGATGCGAAGATTTTTAAGGGCACTTTCATGTTCCCCGTCCTTTCTACTACGTATGAGTATTCGTTCAGTTTCCTTGGTTGTTTTTTTTCTTCCATTTTTTTATATGTCGTGTACTAGTTGTATTGTTACGCCTTTTTCGTTTTCGTTGATTTCCATTTCGTTGTATGTTACGGCTTTTATGTATGTGTGCACGTCGTAGCCGCGTTGTGCGTGGTCTCCTATGAGTGTTGCTGTTAATTCGTATCCTGTTTTTGTTTCCTGGATTTTTATTCTTTTAACGCTTTTTGCGAGGTATCCTTCTGTGTCCAGTAAGTATAGCATTTCTTGTAAAAAATCATATAACAAGGATTCCCTGTCATTAGCAGTTATTCTGATCTTTTTTTCTTCTGTTTCTTTTACTTGTTTTATGTCTGTCATCACAGCGGTTGTTGCTATCGCCGTGTTTTTGAATGCTTCGCCCAGGGTTTTTCCGTACGCGCGTATTTTTACGTCTGCGGTGTGTTCTAGGAATTCGTAGGGCTTTTTCATGTGTTCTAGAAAGGAGTTGTGTTTTAAAAGCTTTTTTAGTATTCTACTACTTCCACTCTTGGCTGTTTTTCTGGTTCTTCGTCGTCTTTCTTGTCGTCTTCGCCGTCGTTGCCCGTGGGTGCGTCCCCGAACAGGTTGAATGTGCCTGGCTCAGGGTCAGAATATTCTTTTTGTTCTTCTGTTTCCTCGTAGTCTTCGCTTATGAGGCTTCTGAGTAGTTTTATGGCTTTTTTTATGTCTTCCCTGGAGTCTTTCGTCGTATCTATCTTTATTTCCATCTCTTTTTCCTTGTATTTTGTGCTTTATATATTTTTTCAGGACTACAACAAAAAAAACATAAATACTACTAAAAAGTAGTAAAAAATCGAAAGTTTTATATATTTGTAATACCATCTTACAAATAATACCTAAAAAGAGGTGCAAAAACATGGAACTAAACCGATACGAAAATATGGAAAGCATTAGAAAACTCAACGAGCAAGAAATATCCTACCTGAACCAAGAATTCGGCCTATCCCTCCCTGAAAGCTCAGATAAGCTATACGGCCTCAAAGAATCAGATCTTGTCAAAGGAAGAAGGGAAAGCATAATCTCTCCTGATGATAAAGACTTACTAGTAGAACTGGTTTCTTCTCCCAAAGCATTTTACTCAAACGAAGCACAATTTACCGGAATGCTTCGAGAAGTCAGCACACCCAATGTAAATGTAGATGACAGGACTTCGGATGTTTATTTAGAGACAAAAGGCTTTTTTTCAGGA
>PWLK01000080.1 GCA_003560545.1 Candidatus Woesearchaeota archaeon
CAGTGTGGCTTTATTGTTCCGTCCGGGTGTTTTACTTCCTGGAATAAGTGTCCTACTTCGTCGCAGTGTGGTAATCCTGGTGGTGCTCCCGCGTACCCGGTTGCAAGTATTTTCTTGTCTCTTACGATTACGCATCCTGCTCTGCCTCTGTCGCACGTTCCCCTGATTCTTACTGCGTCCATGATTTTGAAGAAGTATTCATCCCAGCCAGGCCTTTTGTACGTTTCCCGTAGCATCTTATCGATTTTTTCGTAGAACTCTTCTAGCGTTCCGTTGTTGTTTATTATTACATCTGATGCTTTCCTGCAGTTCTCGAACTCCCTATACATGGCTTTTCCGCCTTTGCTTTCTAGTTTTTCATGTTCCTTAAATTCTTTCCATGTAGCCGGGTCTTCCTCTCTTTTCCTGGCTGCGATTCTTTCAAATCTTTTTCTTGCCGGTGCGATTGTGAATACTGATACAAAGCTTGGGTGTCTTTTCAGAACTTTTATTTCTGCGACTCTTCCTATGCTTGTTACAACGTAATTCTTCCCTGGCTTCATTCTTCCCAGGGCTCTTTCTGCTAGGATTCCGTCCCCGTGTTCTTTTCTTATCTTATTCCCGATCCCTTGAAGGTTAATCCTTGTCACAGGTACTTTCTGTTTTTTCAGGTCTTCCCTTAATATATCGGACAAAGAAATATGTTCGAATCCTTTTTTCTGACGAAATAATTAGCTAATGCGTCCTTTCCGCTTGCCAGATACCCACTAACACCAATTATTTGCGACATCTTAGTAGTAATAGAAAACCATAACTTATATAAATATGTTACTATTCAAAAATAGAAAAATATTCAGGGGTTTGGTTAATATGCCTAAAGAACTAAAAAAAGCTGATTCTACATGGAGTTTATACTCAGAAGAGGAATTAGGAATTCCAGCACTAACAATGCACAATAATGACACAGGAGTAACTCTTGCAACAATACTTGGAAACCCAGAACTAAGATTGGCGTCATATGTTGCATGGGCAGGCGCAAGGCACTCAAGAGCGCCAGGAGACACAATTGATATCTTACTGGAGATGAAAGGAAAAGGCGTGAATCCTGATGAAAAACTCGAAACAACATTCAAGACCTACGGACACGCATCAGTAGGCGACATGGCGAGGCTCGCAGTCCAATTCAACAACGTACCGATGCACTTCCCAGCAGCTATGTTCAACGCCACCGCAATAAACTCAGGCCAGGAAAAATCCACTCGTTACCAAAAAGAGTTCAGCGGCGCAATCCTGCACCCCCTTAAAATGTACTTGCCAGAACAAGCAGGCCTTGAAGCACTAGAAGGCAAATACCAAGACCTGGGCAGGCTGGCCCTGATGAACTTCAAAGAGCTAAAAGAGCCAATAACAAAATCATACACAGAATTCTACAAGCCAGAAAACGAAAAACAAGAAAAATCACTCGGATCAAGGGTTCTTGACACTATTCGCTTCAACTTATTACTCGGACAATCATCGGGCTTTGCACTAGAAACCAGTGCGCGTGACTGGTCCAGGATGATAGGACAGCTCAAAGCATCCCCTATGAAATATTACAGGTCAATAGGAAACCAATTAGAAGAATTCCTCGCACCAAACCCCAAAATAGAAGAAGAGCTTGGCTTCCTAGCAGAAGCACCAAGCCTGATACGCCACACAGACCCTGACAACACGGTAAAGAAAGACATGGCGGAACTAAGAGAATTCCTAGAGCAAAACAATTTCAAGGAAGCATTAAGAGGATACATAAGAAAAGGATTCCAGGGAGTGCAAGACCAAAAAGCAGCACTCATAAGCCCAGGAAACTCTTCCGTTAAGAGAATGGCAGCACAGTACATCCTTGCTTTGGAGCCAAGATCAGATTACAATGCAGTCCTAGGATGGCTTGACCACTTACCAGATGAAAAGAAATCTTCGCTAAGCAACATAATAATGGAAAACCACTCGCACCACAAAGAAATCCCGTTGCAACTCGCAAGAACCAGTGACATATCCGTTGTAATGGAAGGAACCCTGGGAGAGCTAAGAGACTTTAACAGGCACAGGGCTTTCGGCAGGTTCATGCAAAACCTCCCTCTTTTTTACGGTGAGCAAACAAGCTTCAGCAAAGCAATGGATTACCTTGAATCAGGGTTCGGCTTGCCGTCCTACATCAACGACGTAAAAGAATTCTCAGGATTCAAAAAAGAGATGATTGAAAGGCTTAACGATTACTATGATGGAGCAATAAACTTCATGCAATCCGTCAACCAAACAGTTGGTGATGATGTAGACTACGGATTCATCCAGAACATAATGCCTTTAGCGCATAAGTCTAATTTGTGGCTTCACGGTGCTCCAAGAGACGCACACTACCTTACAAGGCTCAGAGTGCGCCCTGGAGGACACATAAATTACAGGATACTAACGTATGACGCAGCACAACTCATAAGCGAGTCAGATCCTTTCCTTTTCGGCATGAAAATGGAAGGCAGACCTGACCCTGCAAGCAGAGAAGAATTTTTCGACAGGAGCTAAAAATGGCTGGGAAACTAATTATAACTTGGGAGGGAATTGAAGCATCAGGGAAAGACACACAACTAGACCAAGTCCAAGGATTACTTGCATCGAAAAATGTTCCATTTGAGTCTTTCAGGGAGCCAGGGGGGACTGGTTACGCGGAACTCACAAGAAACCTTATCAAAGACAAAGAAATAATAAAGAAGTACAACGAGCAATACAACGATTCCTTGGATGAATCTGAATCCTTAGACCCTTTAGCAGAAGCATACTTGTTCTTCGCTGCCAGAGCCCAGTTGTTCAGCCAAATAAAAGACATCCAGGACAAGGTAATTCTGATAAACAGGAGTATTGACAGCACCATTGCGTACCAAGGATTTGGAAGGTTCCACGGAGAAGAAAAATACTTGAACAATTTTCTTCTTAACAACACTTACGCTATCCAAGGCGAAAAGATTCATAGGACTTACTTCCTTGATATAAGTGTTGATGAGCTGCATGAGCGCAAGCAGAAATTTGTGGACCCTGAGAAAATTGTGGATAGAATGGAAGATAACAAGAAGGATTTCTTTGAAAGAACAAGGCAGGGATACTTTTGGCTCGCAGAAAAAAATCCTGAAAGGATAAAAGTTATAAACGGGGAACAGCCTTTCTTAGACGTATTCAACGACATTAAAAAAGACTTAGATGTTCTTCTGGACGAGCATGGTTACTCTCCAAAAGCTTTATAAACACTTCTTTTTTCCCGTCCACCATGAAGATTCCTAAGGTTACTAAGAGGCATTGTAAGCATTGCAGGAAGCACACCGAGCACAAGGTAGCTGAAGCTAAGAAGAAAGGCAGAAGCACTTCTAATCCTTTGTCCAGGTTTGGCTCTAGGAGGTTGTTGGATCGTGGTGCTAACCGCGGAGCAGGGAACCAGGGAAAATTCAGTAAGCCTCCGATTAAGAACTGGCGTAGCACAGGCAAGAAATTGAGCAAGAAGACCGATTTGAGGTATACTTGTAATGCGTGCAAGAAGACTTCTGCTCAGCACAGCGGTGTCAGAGCTAAAAAAATCGAGATGGTCTGAATTCTTATAACAAAGCTTATAAAGAAAAATATTTTTCCCCGTCGTACCACGTAATTGTTATGGAGGATTTTTAAGATGAAAACCGAGCCAGACTCTAAGTTTATAAAAGTAAGATGTGTTAAGTGCAAGAACGAGCAAGTCGTCTTTGGCAAGGCTTCAAGCAAGGTTAGCTGCTTGGTCTGTGGTAAGGACATGGCTGAGCCGACAGGCGGGAAGACAAAGGTCAAAGCCAGGATTCTTGAGGTACTCGAATAATGCTTCTTAAAAGGCATGGTTACCCTGAGGAAGGAGACATCGTTTTTTGTACGGTTACGAATGTCCAGTACAACTCTGTATTCGTAAGAATAGAGGAGTACAACAAGCAAGGCCTTATTCATATCAGCGAGATCAGCCCTGGCCGGATTAGGAATATCCGGGATTATGTTAAAGAGGGCAAAATGGTGGTCTGTAAAGTCCTCCGTATTGATGAGAGGAAAGGCCATATTGACTTGTCACTGAGAAGGGTTAATGAGAGGGAGCGCAGGCAGAAAACAGATGAGAGGAAGCAGGAGCAGAAAGCTGAGAAAATCGTTGAAGGCCTCGCAGGCCAGTTGAAGAAGCCTTTTGAAAAGGTTTACGAAGAGGTTTCCTCTGCGCTTATGCCTAAGTACGGGTTTCTTCACGTTGCTTTCGAGGAAGTTGTGGAGAGCGATGAGTCCCTTGAAAAAATGGGTTTGAAGAAGGAGTACGCTGAGCCTTTGGAGGCTTTGGTCAGGGAGAAGATCAAGCCCAAGCAGGTAACCTTGTCAGGGGTTATTACGATAAAAACTTACGCTGAGAGCGGCGTGGACATAGTAAGGGATGCTTTGGTAAAAGCAAGGAGTACTAATAAGACTATTAACATATACTACCTTGGAGCGGGTAACTACTCTATCAGCGTTGAAGCTAAGGATTACAAGGACGCTGAAAAGCACTTAAAAGAAGCTGTTGGCATAGCCGAAAAAACAGTTGTATCTGATAAAACCAGTGTTTTCAAGTTCAAAAAGAGGGAGAGGGATTAATGCACATTTTGAAGTGCCCAAGTTGCATGTTGTACGGCTTAAAAGAAACATGTGCTTGCGGGTCTGTTAGGGTAAGGGTTAAGCCGGCTAAGTACAGCCCTGAAGATAAATACGCTGATTATAGGAGGAAGGCTAAGCAAGATGTGGGACGTCAAGACGTTTAAGGATAAAAAGCTGAAAAGCCCGGTGCTGATTGAGGGCTTGCCAGGTATTGCCAACGTAGGCAAGATAGTTGCGGATTACTTGGTAGATCAGTTTAAAGCCGAGAAAATAATGAGTTTCTCTTCTTACGATCTTCCTAACTCGGTTTTTGTTAACGAAGACGCTTTGGTTGAGCTTCCTAAAATAGAGTTATATCATAAGAAGATTGGTGGTAAGGATTTCTTATTCCTGTGCGGTGATGTTCAGCCTAATAATGAAAAGGCAAGCTATGTTTTTACAGAAAAAATCCTTGGTATTGCCAAGAAGTATGGGTGCAGGGAAATAGTAACCCTTGGAGGTATTGGCTTAGCAGAAGTCCCTGTGAAGCCCAAGGTTTATTGCACTGCTAACCAGAAGTCTTTCCTTGAAAAATTCAGGAAGAGTGGTGCAAGCACGAAGGTTTATGGGATAGTAGGGCCTATCATTGGAGTGTCAGGTTTATTAGTGGGTATGAGCAGGAAGGAGAGTATTAAGGGAGTAGCTTTGCTTGCTGAAACCTACGGCCACCCTATGTTTCTCGGATTGCAGAGCGCTAAGGAAACCCTCAGGGTTCTTTCCAAGGCGTACAATCTCAAGATTGATTACAAGGAGATAAACAAGGAGATAAAGCTCTTTGAGAAAGAAATGAAAGGAGAAGACGTTAGCGATGAAAAGTCTTCTATGAAAAGGCTTAAGAAGATAAAAGAGATTAGCTACATCGGATAATTTCAAATTAGTTAGAATTTTTGGAGAAATTTAAATATTTGAACGCATTACACCATGTAAAGAGTTCCGAGGTGATTTTAAAATGAAAAAAACAATCTTGCTCTCAGTGCTGGCCGTTGCCTTGCTCGCATTTGCGGCGTGCGACGCAGACCCTATCATGCCTCCAGGGGTGGATGGGTTGACTTCTTTGAGCGAGTTCTCAGCGTCTTACGAGGACGGCGTTTTGTATTACGATGCAGTCCTTGACAAGCCCACGCCTTGCCACGTAGTAGAAGTAGAGGAAACTATTAGTGATGTGTTAAGGGTTGATTTCGTTACGAGTGTGAATGAAACCGATGAAATCTGCGCCCAGGTCATAACACCGGAAGAGATAAGCAGAGAAGTTGAAATGGAAATGCCTATGACGATACTGGTGTACATAGACGGAGTTCTTGCATCAGAGGAAAGCGTTGAAGAAGCCAATGGCATTCCTTCCAACGGTGACATCGTTGACATAGGAGAAGAGGGCTTCAGCGTATGGTATGACAACGGCTTCCTAAGGTATTCCGCGGTTATTGAAAAGCCAACGCCTTGCCATGAATTAGACGTTGAGGAAATGCTCTTGGAATCCTACCCTGTACAAGTAAGTGTTAACGTTGACATTTACAACCCTGACCCCGAGCAAGTGTGCGTCCAAGTTGTAGATGTTGTTGAGCTTGAGGGAACAATAGAAATAGATCACGTGCCTGCAAGCTTCTCGTTGTCGATTGACGGGGAAGAAGTGTATAGGACTAGTGAGATAGAGGAAGTATAATTATTCTTAATTTTTTTTTTATTAGGTTTTTAACATGGCGTTATCCATTAAGAGGAACGGGAAAAAGGAAGAGATAGTTTCAAAAGTCGTTCTTAGAAAGTCTTATCTTAGCAAGGCTTTCGGGTTGATGTTCCGCTTCAGCCTTAAAGATGAAGCACACATCTTTTTCTTTGAAAAAGAAAAAATTATTCCGTTGCACATGCTCTTCGTCTTCACGCCCATAGATGTTGTTTTTCTTAACAAGAATAAAAGAGTTGTTGAAGCAAAAAAATTGTTATCTCCGTTTTCTTTCTTCAGGCCTTCAGCCAAAGCAATGTACGTAGTAGAACTCCCTCCTAAGACGGTAAAAGAAAAGAATATAGTGATAAGAGACCATTTGGAATTCTAATTTTTTTACTCTGAAGTAATCAGGGAGAAAGAACAACATTTATAAACAAGTCCTTACAAACCGATTATCCTGGAAAAACTTTGTTAGAGAGGGATTTTTTTTGAAAATACAAAAGGTTCATGCAAGGCAAATACTTGATTCAAGAGGCAATCCAACAGTTGAAGTGGATGTCTTTACGAAGAGCAGCATTGGCTCAGCAGCAGTCCCGTCAGGAGCAAGTACGGGGATTCATGAAGCCCATGAGTTAAGGGATAAGAAAAAAAGTTTTCACGGGAAGAGCGTGTTGAAAGCAATAGATAATGTTAACAATAAGATTTCTAAAAAACTTAAAGGTATGGAGATAGACGAGCAAAGAACTCTTGATGAAGCAATGATAGGGCTTGACAGGACTAATAACAAAAAACGCCTTGGAGCTAACGCAATCCTAGGCGTTAGCATGGCTGCCACTCGAGCAGGGGCTAACAGTTACAGGCTGCACCTCCACGAGTACCTCGGGGCGTTGTATGGTAACAAAGAATTCGTTCTCCCTATACCTTTTGCGAATATTATCAACGGAGGAGTCCACGCGGGTAACGACTTAAAATTTCAGGAGTTCATGATAGCACCGGTTAAAGCTAAGTCTTTCTCTGAAGCAGTGAGGATAATCAGCGAAGTATACCAAGAGTTGAAACACTTATTAGAGGAAACATATGGGAAGCACGCTACAAGCGTAGGAGATGAAGGTGGATTCGCACCGCCTATTAGCACGCCGGAAGAAGCCATTGACCTCATAGAAGCGGCCTTGGAAGAAGCAGGTCATAAGAGGAAGGTAAGAATTGCTATTGATGCCGCTGCCTCAGAGTTCTATGATAAGAAAACTGAGTTCTACGAAGTTGGCAACGGAAAGCATTATACTGCTTCGGAACTCGTTGATTATTATGAAAGTCTTGTTAAGAAGTATAAGATTATAAGCGTAGAAGACCCTTTCCATGAGGATGACTTTGAAAGTTTTGCAGCCCTTCGCGGCAGGCTGGCTGGCAAGGCACAAGTTGTCGGGGATGATCTTACTGTTACAAATTCTGAAAGGATTAAGAAAGCGATTGAGCTTGGCTCTTGCAACGTCTTGCTCTTAAAGGTAAACCAGATAGGCACTATCACGGAAGCAATGGAAGCAGCTCACCTCGCGCAGACTAGTAACTGGAAAGTCATGGTAAGTCATAGGAGTGGTGAAACAGAAGATCCTTTCATAGCAGACCTCGCGGTTGCTATTAACGCTGGCCAGATAAAGCTTGGAGCACCGGCTCGTGGAGAAAGAACTTCTAAGTATAACCAGTTGCTAAGAATTGAGGAAAGCCTTGGCAGGAAGGCGAAGTACGCTAAGTTCTAATTTTTTTTTCTAAGTGGCGGCGAAGCTCGTTTTTTGTGTGCTTATCTTTTCATGTCCTAGGTCTACTGATAAGGGTATTGCTATGTCTTTCTCCTTGTTTTTAAGGATTAATGTGAGCAATAAGTACACGTATTTAGGCTTGTAATTAGCAGTTAACGTTGCTTTATCAAGATTTTTAAGATACTTTTTGTTTATGTTTAGGTTTTTTGATGCATTTAAGACTTCTATTCCGGATACATATCCTTTGTTATCTACGTCTATTATGAAGTCACCTATATCTATTGATGCCTTGACACTCCTGCTTTTGTTCAAGGTAAGAATGTCTTCTTCTTCATCGTAAATTATTTTAGTATTTTTCTTTGCCATTTTCTATCAGTATTCCAAGCAGTTATAATATATAAATATTTCTTGGTGAAAACTCCTACTACGACAAGCGAATACCTGTTGCTGAGCTTAAGCCATAACTTATATTTTTTTTCGCTTTCATTTTCTGTTTCCTGGCGTTCTGCATGGAGTAATGCGTTGGTATTATTTAATGTTTTCAAAACCAGTTCCTCGTTTATAGGCCTGGTCCTTGTTCTCTCATAAAAGTGCTTTTTAAAGCGAATGTTTTTTTTGGGTGTCTTTTCAAGCAGGTACTTGGCGTTGCTAAAATCGTCCATATTGCAAAAGGCAGAATTCTTTTCTTTTTAAGTGATGCGCGTACACTTGTCCAGTGCAATAAATGTTCTATTTTTCCAGGTTCTTTATTTTTTTAGTCCTTCTCTCATGCCGTCCCCTGGCAAATTTAGTTGTATGAAATTCTTTTATTATCTTCTTTAAGTTATCATATTTTTTCCAGCCACTCAAAACAAGGATATTAGCATTGTTATGCTCTCTTGCAAGCCTTGCATCCTTCGCGTCGTTGACAAGAGCTGCTCTCACGCCTTTGACCTTGTTAGCAGCTATGCTCATACCTATCCCTGTACCGCATACAAGCAAGCCGTAAGCGTTCTTGGATTTGGCTATCTTTTCTGCGACCAACTTTGCAAAGTCAGGGTAGTCATCTGTTTCATTGTTAGTTTTGCTCGCATCGTAAAAAGGTATTCTCATTTCTCTCAAAAGCTTTATTGTTTTATCCTTTACCTTTTTCCCCGCATGGTCGCTTGCAACCAGGAATGCTTTCATAGTATGCTCTCACCATTCATTTCTTTCGGTTTTTCTATGTTTAAAAGTTTTAGAATTGTGGGCGCAATGTCTTGCAGCCCTTTTCCTTCTTTCAAAGATGCTTTTTTCAGTTCTTCTTCGTTGCTTACAAGTATGAATGGTACTTTGTTCAATGTATGGGAGGTCATCCATTCTTCCGTCATGTCTTCGCAGTTCCCATGATCCGCTGTTACAAGAGCCACGCCTTTTTTCTCTAGTATCTTGTTAACTACTCTTTCCACGTTTCTGTCTATTGCTTCTACGCCTTTGATAACTGCTTCCCATACCGCGGTATGCCCTACCATGTCGCTATTTGCAAAATTCATTATTATGACATCGTACTTATCTTCTTCAAGAGCTTTTATTGCTGCATCGCCTATTCCGTCTGCGCTCATATCTGGCTTCAAGTCATAAGTTGCTACTTTAGGGCTTGGAATCATAACCCTCTCCTCCCCTTTTTTTGGCACTTCTACTTCTCCGTTAAAAAAATAAGTCATATGCGCGTACTTCTCTGTTTCTGCCAGGCGCAATTGTTTCAAGCCATTCTCAGCAAGTATATCTCCTAAAAGCCTTTCGTGTTTCACAGGAGGGAAAGCAACACTAGCCCTCTTACTCATGGGATTATAATACTCTGTCATAGCCACGTACCTCGCGTTTAACGGTTGCCTCTCCCAGCCCGGAAAATCATCCTCAATGATGGCTTGTGTTAGCTGCCTCGGCCTATCCGTCCTGTAATTAAAGAAAATCACTGAGTCACCATCATTAATCCCTTCGTAAGCAGAATGCTTCTTAGGCTTCAAAAACTCATCAGTCTCCCCTTTAGCGTACGCTTCCTCAAAACACTTAACAG
>PWLK01000081.1 GCA_003560545.1 Candidatus Woesearchaeota archaeon
CATTCAAGGCATCCAAAGAAACGTTATGCCTGGAAAGCACGTCTTTCATCCTGCCTTTTGAAAGGAACTGGCAGAACTGAGTTACGTTCTTAGGGCGCTGAGTGTAACGGCACCGCTCAAAATCAATCAAGACAGGAACTGCTTCTCTTACAATTATATCCTTATGAGGATTAGTCATCTCGTACTTGTTAATGCCTAACAAATCCATCTTCCTGCACTGCACTAACACCTCAAGCAAAACATCCAGTAGTTCTTCCTTGGAAGCATTTTCCACCCATTTATTGAAAGGAACCCCTTCGACGAATTCACGCACAAGGAAATCATTTTCTTTATCGTAATAATAAAACTTGGGTCCAACGCCTGTCTCGTTCAGGGCCTTGTTAAACATGGCTTCGCCTGCCACAGTATTATTAGCGTTGCTGCAAGGATTCCTGGATTTCAAAAGAAAAACTTTGCCATCCAGAACGGATTTGTAAACCACTCCCCGCTTGCCCTTAGCAAAAAAATCTTTGTTCTCCCATAAAAGCTTTGCCTTGTCTTTCCAAGCCATGGCTTAAAAGAAAACCCAGATAAATATAAATATGCCTGTTAAAACATAATAGGATGGCTGATAAAAAGAAAAGCTTTTGGTCCAAGCACAAAGTCTTGATTTCAGTAACCACGATACTATTCCTTGCATTCCTCTTTGTGTCAGCAGGGATTTACTTTAGGGTAAGCTTCTTGCTGCACGAGGAAATAATCATACAGGTAAGCCCCAGGTATTCCTCCCTGGAAGTAGAAAGAAATGAGTACAAAGAACAAATGATAAGCGTGGAAGTCCAGAGCACGTGGATGTGCAACGCTGAATGCAACTACGAATTAAGAAATATTGGCACAGGAGAAATACTGGCCAGCAAAAACATAACTGTTACCGGAAGCGAAAAAACGGAGCTGGAACATTGGTTTGGCACGGATGAATACGGGTACGGCCAGGATTATTATACGTACACAGTAACATGCAAAGCTATTCCTACAGTGCTATGCTCCGCTGAAAACCCTGAGAGAAAAAGGGTTTCTGTGATCACAGTCAACTACGAGCCCTCCAGAGATGAAAAAGAAGCAGAGGAGTTCCTGAGAGAAAGGTTTCAAAACCTGACTGCGCAGCTGAACACAGCTGACACCAACATTCTGACAGGCGAAGCCAGGCTAGAACAAATCAGCATTAAGAAGGATGACTTGGAAGATCATGCGAATGACAGCAAGCAATTACTGAACGAAATAAGGTCAAGCATTGGAATTATCACTGGATCCTGGAACGAGAGTAACTTTCTGGGTGCAAAGCAAAATTACGAAGAGCTGAATGTATCAGGGGAAGCAGAAGAACTTGCCCGTACCACGAATACTTTTCTTGAAATGATATCTGAAAGGATAGAAACACATAACCAGGCAGTGCTGGTTTTAGACGAGATATACGATGACAGGGCTTTCACGAACAACTTGTTCGAGACAAGCAAAGCTAACAATGATTTAACCCGTTTATTCCTGGATGCAACAACAAGTTATAATAGCTTAACCAAGAGTTTTAACACTGATGATTTCATTAGTTACGAGGAACTCATAAGCGATCTAAGCATGGTTAACGATTCGTTCAACGACGCAAAAGCCGAGTACGTTGAGGCTTATTTAAACAGCACGGAGGACTACTTAGACTTGTTCTTAGGAGAGTTCTCTGCTTGTATAAGCAACGCAGCTGGTTGTGAGCCTGAAGAGATTAGCAGCGTACTCCGCGAAAACGTATCTGTTACTGAAAGTTTTAGGCATACGAATAACAAATGCCTTACTGCAAGCAACGTGCTCGGCGAAACGAGCAGGATAACAAGTGAAAAACAAGAGGTTCTCGGGCAAATAGACAGCCAGATGAGAGCTGAAGCAGAAAAAGAAAAAAACAAGGTGATGCTTTCGGTAATCCTGAGGTATGAAGAAGAATTAATAGAGGGAGAACTTGAAAATACTTCTATGATGGGAAGACTTCAAGAATACAAAGAGAATTTTGAAAGAGAATTAAACGAAACAACTATCACGAGTAACTACTACCCTTTTTCGTATAATGAATCGTTAAGAGAGTACTTTACACCAATTGATATGAGCAGGGTTGAACTATTAGATGAAAAATGCCTGCCTCCTAATGAAACACTTTTCTTCGAGGAACCATTGCGGGACCTGAAAGAGCAGCCTTATGATGTGGTTGAAAGCAACAAGACATATTCTTTGCCAGAGGTACTTGCTATGTGCTGCGCTTACAATGAATGCAGGCCTTGTTGTGAGCATGGATGTGAAAAGAATAATCCGTTAGTATTATTGCATGGCCACGCATTTATCGGAAGGCATACCCCTGAATACTCTGCGGATGCGTTCAACGAAATGCTGGACTTTTTCTCAGAAGAGAAATTGTACCTTCCAATGTCAACTCTTACTCCTGAGAAAAGGTTTCTTGAAACAAGAACCGGTGACCTCGGAAGAAATCATAAGCCTATAGCTATGAAAGCAACTTATTATTATATTGCTTACGTTGACGGCCCTGGCTACACCACTATTATAAGCAAGAGCGAGAACATAGACACGTATGCTATACGGCTTGAAGAGATGATAACCTGGCTGAAAAATGCTACTGGCTCAGAAGAAGTTGATATAGTCGCGCATTCCATGGGAGGCTTAGTAGTCAGGAGGTACTTGCAAGTGTTCGGGGAGGAGAGTGTTGACAGGGTTATCATGATAGGCACTCCTAACCATGGGATTACGCCTGTGATTGGAAGGCTTTGCAGCGTGTTCGGAGAAGAAAGGGAGTGCAGGGACATGGAAGAGGGAAGCGCGTTTATGAATACTTTAAACCAGCCAGAGCATATTCCTGGGAACGTGGAATTGCACACGATAAGAGGGGAAGGATGCCGTATGGAAGGGGGAACCGGGGACGGGATAGTGTTAGGTGAACGCGTCCCATTGGATTACGCTGAAAACCATGTTATCAGGAGGGATTGTGATATCTTACAAGAAAACATGCATACAGACATGCTGAGCCCGGAGAAATACCCTGAGGTATACGAACTGATAACAAGGATACTTCTAAGATAATCGAGCTTTGTAAATAAGGATGTCTTCAAAAAAGAAATGTTTCTTTCCAATAACCTCGAATCTGTATTTTAATTCTTTCAACTTCCTTTCAAGAAACGGAATATCTGCGGTTGAGCTTGCAACAAAGAACACAACGCCGTTCTCTGAAAGAAACTCTTTGGCCTGCTCCAAGAACTCAACGGTTACCTCAACGCCTTTCCTCCCGCCATGCAAGGACTCATCATAATAATCATCCTCCCCTAAGGGAAGGTATGGTGGGTTAAAAACGATTAAGTCCGCCTTAACACCAGGGAATTCTTTGAACAAATCACTCTTAAAAACGTTTACATTACCCGCGTTAGCTGAATCAAGTTTTTGCTTTGCAGCTTTTACTGCTTCAGCATCGATATCGCAGGCAAAAATTTTTTCGGAGAAAGAAGACAACGCTAAAGCAATGATACCGGAACCTGTACCTATATCAACAGAAACCCCTATTTTTTTACCTTTGAACTGTTCGAGTAATTTATCGCGTAAAAGAAAAGAATCTTCCCTTGGCTCGTACACCATGAATTACTCCTCTTCCTTTCCTTCTTCAACATTCCGAAAAGCAATATCTGCTTCAACGAAATACTCCCTTACACGAGAAATAATAGAATCAAGATAATACTTTTCAATCTTCTCAGAGAACAACTCCGACAAAGAAGCATTCTCATTAATCCTATAATAATTACCAATCCTCTCCACCAACAACAAATCCCTCAACCTCAAAACCTGCCTCCTAATATTACTAGGAGCAACACCCAACAAAGGCAAGCCTTTCTCTTCCCTTAAACCTATTACTTTTTTTTCAATCTCAGTACTAGTCAAACCATCCGAAGAACGACTTTCCAATAAAACAAGAAAAACATCCACCACGACATCCCTGGAATCACCGGGCTGCAACAAGCCAATACTCAAACAAAGCTTCCTAACCAACTCCCTCTTCTCCAAGCCACCAGGCCGCTCATACTTCCTAAGAGTAACCTCGGACAACGGAGTATCCCTTGAAATCAACTTAGCCATAATAAAATGAAAAGAAACCAAGTACAATATAAATATTTCTACTCACCTAGGCCTGCCAGTAATAGAACCCGTGACACGCCTCTCAAACAAATAACCATCAGGAACGTAATCAAGATTAACCCTTACATTAACCAAGTCACCACCAAAAACAAAATCTGTATCACAATGAACGAATTCACGGCCACCAGAAGAAATAACCACACTCAAATCTTCCTCGTAAGACTGGCCCTCGAAAACGCATTCCACGCCCTCAACGGTTACCTGAGCACCAGCCATATTCCTAAGAGACATATTAACCAAGCCATCACTAGTAACCTGGAACTCCTCGCAAATAAAATCCTCTGTAAAAGTACAACTGTCAGGAACCAAATGCTGTGGGTTAGGAAAAAAAACTAGGTACATCGCGCCTATCACGATAGCTGCAGCGATCATAGCCCAGCCATAAGTAGTAAGATACTCAATCGCTGCCTGACCCTTCCTATCCTCTAACATCTTCCAACTCCAAAAAAAAGGCTAAAAAAAGAGAAAAAAAATTTGCTTTATTATTCTCGCACTGTAGCCGTAATCGTGCCAGAGGCCGTACTATCAAAAGAACCTCCTGACCTCCTATGGTCAAACTCAAAAGCAAGCCTTGCTTTCTCGCCAGGAGATGCTTGGACGTCATCTACATCGCAGTGCAGGAAGAACCTTCCACCATCAGCAATCCTGCCATCAGTTATTTCATCAACGGCACCAGCCTCGCTATAAAAACCACAAGAACCACTTACGATAGAGTCCCCAGCTATGTTTACATCTCCACCACTAAGTTCTCTGGTACCACCCATGTTGTTAATAAGGCTAATATCAACAGAATTCTCAGTTACCTCGAATTCTTCACATGTAAATCCGCTTGTAATTGAACAGCTGTCGGGGATTAACTGCTGAGGGTTTAAAACGCCGAAGTATGCTAATGCTCCGATCATAACCAATATAACCATAAACGCCCAACCGTATGTTGTTAAGAACTCCAGGGCTGCTTGGCCTTTTCTTTGTTTAATAACCATTTGTGCTTACACCTCTCACAAAATTTTTTTTATTCGGATAAAACCCGTTGGTTTATCTTAATATAACATTACTCCTTTAATTACTCATATTTAAAGTTTTCTACTATTATTATTTGAGTAAAGTATTTATAAGCAACGCTCTTACCAACTCTATTTGGAGGATTGATGGCTTATGAATAATGATTTTGCTTATGAAAAAGAAGTTGTTTCAAAGAAAATAGAAGAAGTTATAGGACAAGAAGATGTTAAGAAGCAGTTGAAATCTGCTATTCTTATGAGGCGCCACGTGATAATCGTAGGTCCTCCAGGGATTGGAAAGACTACTCTTGCAAGGAGTATAGCAAGGATACTTCCTAAGAGGAAAAAGGTTAATGAAGAAACTAAAGAGGAAGTTGAGAAAGAACCTGTTTTTGTGAGGGTTCAGGGCAGCCCTGACCTGACCGCTGAAGACTTAATAGGAGATATTGATCCTGTTAAGGCGTTGAAGTACGGACCTCTTTCAAAGGAAGCTTTTACCCCGGGTAAATTGTTTAAGGCAGATGGAGGAATACTTTTTTTTGACGAGGTAAACAGGTGCAGTGAAAAGCTTCAGAACTCGTTGTTACAGGCTTTGGAGGAGAGAAAGGCTACTATTGGGAGTTACGATGTGGACTTAGACGCGGATTTTATATTCATAGGAACTATGAACCCAGAGGAAGCAGCCACTGAACCTTTAAGCGATGTATTCCTTGACAGGTTTGACTTGATATACATGAAGCCGCCTGCTTCTATTGATGAAGAGCTTGAAATAGTAGACTTGAAAGGAAGGAAACTCACAGGGTTCCCAGAAGACTTGTTGGCTAAGACTATTGCGTTCATAAGAAACCTTAGGTCTAGTAAGGACTTGGAGAAACATCCTTCGGTGAGGGCCAGCCTTGGTATATATGAGAGGGCGCAGAGCAATGCTTACCTTGACAAAAGGAAAGAGGTAAATGTTAATGACGTGCAGGAAGCAATGGTTTCAGTTTTAAGCCACCGGATTCGTTTAAAGCCTTCTTTGAAGTATTTGAAGAGTGCTTCTGAGTACGTAGCAGAGCAATTCTCAGAGTTCGCGGAAGACGAAAAAATCACAAAGGGTGGTGGCCCGTAGCAGGGAGCAAAGCTTTACCAGTGAGGAAACAGAATTCTTAAAGCAGGAAGACAGGACTAGTGTTGAGAAGGGCAGTGCTGAAGAACTGCAAGGCAAGCTTGGCAAGGATAACAGGGAAGATAAGTTAATGCACACCGTTATGGATGTGGACAAGGACAAGGTTGAAAAAGCCTCTGTTTTAACTGATGCTATAAACAATAATATTTCTAGCTTTACACCCGACCTTTCTTTTGAGCAAATGGTAAACAATTACAGGAATGCAAAGAAACTAATGGGAGAAACACTTATCCGTGAGCTAACAGGTTACGCGCCGGGATTCGTGGAAAAAAATATTCGTGTGCCCGAGTTTCAAAGGGAGTTAAAGGAAAGGATAAAGCAAAACACGGATAAGCTCAAAAAAGAAGGCCTCCTGGATTCTAAAGGATTCATAACAGACCAAGCCTATGACTACGAAGCACTAAGCATGCTCTCCGAGGAACTAGATGAACTCGAAGGTAAAGGATTATTGGGCAGGAAGGAGAGCAGGAAGCGAAGTGAGTACGGCGAAAAACAAGACACCAGGCGTTATAAGAAAGGGGATAAGTTCAGGAACGTATCCTGGAGGCACACCGTAAATAAAAGCATGAGGCGAGGGCACAATGAACTAGAGAAAGAAGACTTCGTAGTACATGAAAAAATGGCGAAAGGAAAAGTGAACATAATCTACGCGCTTGACAATTCCGGGAGCATGAAAGGAGACAAGATAAAAGTAGCGAAGAAATCAGGGATTGCCCTGGCATACAAAGCAACACAGCACAACGACAAAACCGGGCTAATAGTATTTAACTCAAAGATAGACAACGCAATAACCCCAACGCATGACTTTGAAACCATCCTAAGAGAAATAGCAAGAATAAAAACAACTGGAGAAACAGACATCGCACTATGCATCCACAAAGCACTCGAATTATACCCGAACAGCAAAGAAACCAATCACTTAATACTACTAACCGATGCGTTGCAAACCCTTGGGAAGAAACCCGAAAAAAAAGTCCTTGAAACAGCATCCAGGGCGGCAAGCGCAAACGTAAGCATATCCATCATCGGGATAAACATGGACAGGAAAGGAGAAGAACTCGCCAGGAAAATCGCAGACATAAGCAAAGGCACGCTATACAAAATAAGAAACCTGGAAGAAATAGACAGCATAATCCTGGAAGACTACTACCAAACAAAAACACACCTCTAAAAATAGAAAATTATATAAATAAAAACAACGGGTTTTAACACATTATAGTTAAAAGAGGTGCTAACTTGAACAAAAAAGCAGGACTAAGCCTAGGAATAAACACGATCATCGTACTCGTAATAGCAATGGTCGTCATCGCAGCAGGAGTAAGCTTCATACGAACATTCTTCACAGCCGGCGAAGAAAGCCTAATCGGAGCATTCGAAGTAGGAGAATTCGGCAGGCAACCCGACAGGAACGACCAATTAGTGCTAAGCCAAGGAAACACTATAAGCATGAGAGGAGATGACAGACACATCTTAAGAGTAGGATTCTACAATATAGGAACAGAAAAGGATGTAATAATAGACGTAGGGGACTGCGTGGGAGAAGGCGAAGATGGCGGAACTCTGAATGCAACCATAGTATCCCCTGTGTTTAGCGTAGGTCCAAGCACAGCGCAAGGCTTTGAAACAATATTCCGACAAACAGAACCAGAAGAAGACGGAAGCATTCTCAGAAGCGGAACATTCATATGCGTAATACAAGCATGGAACGCAGAGGAACAAAACGGAGGTAGTAATCCTTTAGCAGAAACATCGCTAGTAGTAAACCTAGTAAGCTAAGAAAAAAAATGATAAAACGCAAAGGAAACAAGCTGCACTTAAGCAAAGAAGAGGAATTCGAAATCCTCAAAATGGTCTTGGACAAGTTCTTATGGATAGGCACCATAAGCCTAATGGCAGGAGTATACCTCCTACTAAGGCCTGACTCAGAAGTCGGACTAGGCTTACTGGTAACACTGATAGGAGCAACACTGCTACTAATGTTCACATCCATAATCACGAAGCAGTTCAACTACTCCAAAGACTAAGTTCTGAGAAGTGCTAAGAATGCTTGGAAAGAAAGGAATGGAAATTTCTATAAACGTAATAGTAATGATAATACTAGGCATAATAATGTTCGGCGCAGCAATGGCAATATTTAACAATGTTTACAGCAACGTAGTCGACCTGGAATACCAAGTAAGTGAGCAAATAAGAGACAGAACCATAAGGAATTTTCCAAGCGACCAACTAGTATACCTGCCTGAAACTAATAAGGCACCTGCGAGAAGGCTGTTCCGCACCGAAAACCAAGTCGTATTCTACGTAGGCATATACAACAACTACACTGAAACCAAAGAGTTCCATATGAACATAGAACCAACAAGCGCCAGCCAAGAGGTGCTTGATAACCGGCTAACATCCCTTGAAACAGTAAGCATACCTCAAAGGCAGCAAGACGTTCATTTCTTTATAGTAGACGTTGAAGGTCTTGAACGAGGGCAATACGGAATAATAGTAAACGTAACAACAGACGATGGAATACAGCATGGGCGGACAAGGATAGCGTACGTAAACCTAAACTAGCCCTTCAAGCATAGCAATCATTTCCTTGTACGGATTCTTAGCCTTAACAACACCTGAAGCCACCAACACTCCTTTAGCCCCAAGCCTCACAGAGTCTTGAACGTCTTTCGTTGTATGAATACCTGCACCGCAAAGAACAGGAATCCTTGATACACGGAGAACGCTTTTCACGCTTTTCTCAACTACTTCCGGGCTGGCCTGGCTAACCGAAACATTACCACCGATTAATTCGGGTGGCTCAACGGCAACCATGTGAGGATGGTAAGAAGCAACTTTGGCAGCCTTCGTGTTATTAGTAGCACAGCAAACCGTTACCAAGCCTAATTCTTTACAACGCCTAATAGCCTCGGAAAGAACGTTATCAGAAAGCTTTTTCTCTGAATGATTAAGCAGCGTTCCTTTCGCCCCGGCATCCTTGAGTGCTTCTGGGGAAACACTGCCTGTATGCGCGCCTTGAGGCTCAGGGTCAGCGTGTTGTGCGAGTACGGGTATGCTTACTTTGCCTGCAACCATTCTTAGGTCTGTTGGCTGTACGGCTATCATGACTTGCTTACCTGTTTTCTTAGAAGCTTTTTCTGCTAGCAAGGCAAGCTTTAAAGCGTTCTTACCAGTGCTTTCCTTGTACGTCTTAAAATTAATGATGAGCACCGGTGTTTTCAAGGGCTTGTAAGGCATGCTCATAGAATCGTTGGACGGGTTTTATATAGTTTTGGATTTCCTTGTAATCTTGTAGATGAAATATACTGCTAGTATCGTGAAACCAAGTGACAGGTATTGCCCTGTACTGATACCTAGGAGTATGGCTTCGCCCGTAGGGTCTCTTAGGAAGTCAAGGAAGAACCTTGTTGAGTTGTACAATAATACGAAGTACCAGAATAAAAGACCTTCTTTTAATTTCCAGGTCTTGCTAACAAAGTATAATACTCCTGTAAGGAAGAAGTCTTTTGCAGCAGCGTACAACTGGTAGGGATGCCTGCACCCGTCGAAGCCGGGGAAGACAACGCACCAAGGAGCATCGCTCCTCGTACCTGGGAGTTCGCCGTTGATAAAATTAGCTATCCTTCCAAGTGCTAGGAAGAAAAAAGCAGGCAGAGCCATCAGGTCTGCCAGGGAGTAAAACCTTACGTTGTATCTCTTGGAAAAAAGATGTATTGCTATCATCGCTCCGATTAGGCCTCCGTGGAAAGACATGCCGCCGTGCCAGACCATGAATAATTCTAAAGGATTTGCGAGGAAGGCGCCTGGAGAGTAAAATATGAATGTAAATATTCTCGCGCCTAGGATAACGCCTAATAATAAGTATATCATGAACACATCTAACTTGTCCTTGTCCATGCCTTTCACGCGGTGTTTCTTGACTTGGTGGGACATGAAGAAGTATATGAATAAAAAACCGAGGAAGTAGACTAACCCGTAATACCTTACCTGGAGGAAGCCTAAGTCCAATAAAACCGGGTTTATATCGTGTATAAACAATTTGTAGTCCTCGTGTTCATAGCTGGAAAGTATCAGTTATTTTTTGCTTGAACTGGTCTTTGGGGAGAGCTCCCACGATCCTTCCCAGTTCTTCTCCGTCTTTGTACATGATGAGAGTTGGTATTCCGCGCACGCCTGCTGTAGCCGCTACTTCTCCGTGCTCGTCAACGTTGAGCTTGGCGAAAGTCACGCTTTCCATTTCCTTGCTCAACTCCTCGAATACAGGAGCTATCATCTTGCAAGGCGCGCACCACTCAGCCCAGAAATCCACTATTACGTTGCCTTTCGATATTACGTCTTTAAAGTTCTCTGTTGTTACTTCCTGCATTTTAATACCACCCAGAGGACTTGTAACTGCAGGTTATTTTTATAAGTTGCCTTTTTTTCTTGAAAGAACGTTTTGGTTGTCAGTCAAAACTTCTTTTACTCCTTCTTCTTTATTCAAATCTGAGAACCTGAAGAGAAGCGAGCATTGCTCGCAGTGATACCTGTACTTGTAGTTTCCTTTAACATCAGAACTGCACACAGGGCAACCGGAACCAATAATTTTTACGTACATATCAAGGAAAAGGTAGTATTGATATGTTTTTATGGTTTGCTGAAATAAAAAGAATTTGTTAGGGAACCATAAGCTTTTTAAACACCTCGTTATTTCTCGGAGCGGGTTTAGAGGTTCTAGCACAGACCATAAAATCAAGAAAGGTGTTTATGTAAATGAAAGATGTTGATCATGGATTAGTCGTGGAAAAGCTCGCGGAGAAGCTTGAAGGGACTGTTAAGGCTCCTGAATGGGCTGGTTATGTAAAGACAGGACATGGAAAGCAAAGGCCTCCTATCAGGAATGACTGGTGGAACGTCCGGTCTGCAGCGGTCTTGCTAAGCATTCAAAAGCTGGGACCTGTAGGTGTTTCAAAGCTAAGCGTTAAGTATGGTACAAAGAAAGACATGGGTGTAAGGCCTGAGAAGGCAACGCCTGGATCAAGGAGTGTTCTGAGGAAGATATTGCAACAGTTAGAAGCCGGCAAGCTTGTAAAGCAAGCAGAGAAAGGCAATCATAAAGGCAGAATTGTCACAAATGACGGTATAAAGCTTATATCAGAGGCTTCCAGGGAAGCAAAGAAAAGCGCTGGGGGTAAATGAAAATGTCGAGATTCATAAACATAGCGAAAAAGCTAAGGCTTATCAAGAAGTCAAGGCAGAACAGATGGGCTCCGTTTTGGACCGTGCCAAAAATATATGGGACTGGCAGGAGAATGCATCCTGGAAGGCATACAACAGTGAAAAGGAACTGGAGAAGGAATAAGACCAAGGTATGAAGGTGGCATGGAAATGAGCGAGGAAAGAACTTATACGATTCCGTTAAGAAAAGATTTTATCAAAGTCCCAAGGTATTACAGGGCTAAACGAGCTGTCAACCAGGTAAAAGGCTATATTTCGAAGCACATGAAGGTTGAAAACGTGAAAATAGGCAGGATTCTGAACGAAGAAATATGGGCTGATGGAATAAGAAACCCTCCTGGGAAAGTCACGGTTAAAGCAATCAAAGACGGGAACACCGCGAAAGTAGAGCTTGAAGGTCATGCTTACAAAGTAGAAAAAGTGCAGACGGAGAAAACAGAACAGCCTTCAACCCTGAAAGATAAGCTGGCAGCAAAGATGGGCGCTGACAAGGAAGAACCCGCTGAGGAAAAAGAAGAAGGAAAAAAGGCGGAAGAGAAGCCTGAGGAAGCGCCTAAACAGGAAGAAAAAGAAGGAAAACCTGAAAGCAAGCCAGCTGCGAAGAAAAAATCTGTGAAGAAGGCCACGGCTAAAAAAGAATAAAAAAAACGTGTTTCTCTTCTATAATTGGGCTTCAAGTTTCTTAAGAGAACTGTCCAGTGCTACGAACAAGTTTCTTTCAACAGCCTCAGAGGTCTTGGTCTTGCCTTCGTGGACGAGTTTTGCGTGGACTTCGTATTTCTCGGAGGCCTCAGTCTTATGCACTTTCTTTAGGTGCACGCTAAGAGTTTCATAGCCTTCGATGTTATCTGAGAATTTCCTTGCATAACTGCCAACGATTTTCTTAACAACAACCATTTCCCCCGGGCTTATTTCTTTGAAGCCTGACAACTGTATGCTGCCGCCAAGTTCTTGTGTGTCATCCATTTTGCCAGTAAAAATACATATAATATCATATTAAGGCATGAACTGAATTTAAATATTTTATGGGTTTAACAAAGCAAGATTTATAAATAAAAGGGTGCTCCTTAATAGTGGTTGATGTGGCGAGTTGCTTCGCTGAAAACCCCAAAAAAAGATTATAATGGAGGCAGAACATAATGGGATACCTAAAATACTTTAAAGAAACCTGGAAGAAACAAGGAAAAGAATTCTCAGACGCGATGGCTGAAAAACTCATAAAGTGGAGGAAAGAGCCATCAATGGTAAAAGTAGAAAGACCGACAAGGATTGACAGGGCGAGAAGCCTGGGCTACAAGGCAAAACCCGGATTCGTAGTTGTAAGACATAAAATGACTAGAGGAGGAAAACAAAGGCCTTCCATAAAAGGAGGCAGAAGGACTAAGACGTCAAGGCAATGGCTTGTTCTGGAAAAGAATTACCAGCAACTCTCAGAAGAAAGAGTGAACAAGAAACACCCTAACTGCGAAGTCCTCGGAAGCTACTTCATAGCAGATGACGGAAAAAGCATATGGCACGAAGTCATACTGATAGACAGGGATAACCCCAATGTTTACATGAACAAAAACACGTCTTGGGCGAGAGACACAAAAGGAAAAGCTCACAGGGGACTGACAAGCGCTGCCAGGAAATCAAGAGGCCTCAGAAAGAAAGGAATGGGAAGCGAGAAAACAAGGCCTAGCCTGAAAACCAACAAAGGACGACACTAAAAAAAACAATTTTTTTTTATTAGTTTTCCTCGGAATACTGCTGCTGTTCCAAGAAATCATTGTACTCCTCTTCAGGCAAAGACACTATCTCCCTGAAAACAGTTACCCTGGCACCGCAGTTCAACTTCCGACTAATCCTCTCAACCCTGATATCATGCATTACAACCAACCCCCAACCGTTAAAAGAAAATATACAGATGTTTAAATGTTTTAATGAAGAAAAATCACCTGCCAACAAACAAGTAATGCTTCTCCTTACCGCTTATCTCCTCAAGAATTCTCTTCGCAACAATTTTTTCAGGGCTGGAAATAAGCTTAACCCTCTTCTTAATATCCTCAAACGACTTAAAAGACTCCTCTTTTCTTTGCTCAACTATCTCAAGCATGTGCTTCTTGCCAACACCAGGCAAGAGCTCTATTATATGCATCCTAGTATTCAAAGGCTGCGCTGTATTGAAAAAACTAACAAACCGTTCTTCCTGGGATTTAACAAGGGAAAGGATTGCGTGCTCTAACTCAGACTTAGCAGTGCTTGTAAGCTTCTCAAAATGAATCCTGCCATTAATATGATGGATTTTATCCCTCTTAGATTCTCCTATGTACACTTGCTCTAAAGGCTGAAGAAAAACTCCTTTCTTCGGAACGACTTCTAATAATACAAAGCTATTCATGCCCAGTGCCTGAGCAACAGGCTTCTTCATATGAGACGGGGAAGGATCTGAAGCATAGCCGTGAACCAAGAAATCAAGGACTATAGCTTTGTCTTCTTTTTTTCTTTGCATCATAACGAAAAACCCCCTAAAACCATTAAACAAGCAACACAGGACTTTATAAATTTTGTGAAAAAACCATAGAGAAAAAGATTTTTTTATTTCTTGTACTCCTTAACAGCCTTAACAATGCTCGCCATGTTATCCTTGCTAACAGTTAAAGCATACCCTTGGAGTATAACACTTAAATCCTCAACAGAAGATGGCAGCAAGTCAACAATCTTAGAAATGTGCTCTTCTTTAAGCCTTGGAATATTTAACTCCTCTAATTTCTTCTTAAGCTCAGCACACGCAGTCTTAGAAAGAGGGGAAAACGAATTTACGTACTCCTGTGTCTTGCCAGCCCTAAAGCTCATCTCTTCATCCCTCTTGCTAATCTTGCTAAGCTCTGCTTTTAACTCTGACAATGTAAGCGGCTTTTTATCAACAACCTCAATCCTTGACATGGCATTAACACCTTCCCTAAACTTTTTTCAAATGAACGGGGTGGACTATCACTCTCTTCTCCTTCCCCATATCCCTAACTTTGACTTCATAACAAGAACCTTTCCTTGAACTTACAATGCCTGTCATCCCTATAAACCTGGGATCGTACAATCCTTCGTGTACGGCGGGCTCAACACCTAAAGAAACCCTGTCACCCTCGCTGAACTCTGTCAGGTACCTCTTAGCACTAATCTTGCCTTTCCTCTTCGCAGGCTTAGTAAAAACGGATGATGTCTTCCTCCTGGTTCCTCCAATTCTTGCCATTTTACACCTTCACATCATTTCTTAACAGGCTTAGCTTCCGTTGTAGCAGCTTGCTTCGGAGCCAGCTTATTAATAATATCTTCAGGAATCCCTTCTGCTTCCATGGCCTTCCTGGCCTGCTCAGGTTTTCCCTCATTCTCTTTCAATATGCCCTGAGCAGTCTTTTCAAGCTGAGCCCTCTTAGCTTCAAGCTCAGCCTGCATCTTCTTCTTCTCCTCATCAAGCTCTTTCTGCTCTTCAGCCGTAATCTCAGTTTTCTCCTGTTTGATCTCCTTGTCAAATTTTCCTTGGTTAACCATATCAATAGCTTCAGAAGCAGTGACTTCTTCCACTTTAACACCGATGGACCTGCAAGTCCCAATAACCTCTTTAACTTTTTCCTTCAAGGTCTTCCCGCTAAGGGAATCCTCTTTCATCTTTGCAATCTTAATAATCTGCTCTATCTTCAAATCCGCAACAAAATCTTCCTGGGGCTTACCTGAACCCTTATCAACACCTGCTTCTTTCTTTACAAGAGCAGAAGCGGGCGGCGTTCCAATAGTAATACTGTAATCCTTGGTATCAGAATCAACTGTTACCTTAACAGGCACTTGCATGCCCTTAAAACTAGCGGTTTTCTTGTTAATATCCGCAACCACTTGTCCTATGTTAACCCCTAGAGGTCCTAGAGCTGGCCCTAACGGGGGCGCCGCTGTGGCTTTCCCGCCTTCCACCAAAACATCTATTGCTGTTGAAGCCATTTTTTATCCTCTTAACAAACCCCGTGGAATAAGCGTTTATTTATAAAGCTTTCTCAAGAGAAAACTTTTTATTTAAACAACACAATTTTTATCGCTCAGAATCCCTTGTTATGTACCCGCCTGCTAAGAAAGCCACGCCTAGAACAATTACAAGGAAACCCATATACAAGTTGGACCTGGCATTACTACACACCATTCCAAGATGCAAAGCCTCTATGTACGCCGTGTGTTCCTCTGTAACAGTTTCTCCAAGAGCGGGAAACGCATAAGACTTGTTTGTAAAGTCACCATAGTAATCCTGGCAGTAATAATAATCAGAGTACACACCTGAGAAAGCAGATATTACAATTGTTAAAACAATTATTATACCTCCCGCCCACGAAAAATATTTTTCTATCTTGCCTCACCCAAAAAACCGGTAAAAAAAAGTTTTTTTATTCATCCCTTCTTATTACCTTAACAGCATCCATTTTAAGAGTTATAGGGATTGGCACTGCTGCTTCTAAGAGCTCAACCACAACTTCTTCCTTGGCCTTATCAACCCTTGTAATCTTACACTTTTCTCTCTTGAAAGGACCGCTGATTATTTCTGCAATATCGTTCTTCCTAATATTCACGTCTTTCTTGGCCTGTTCCAGCATGTGCTCTATTTCCTTGTAAGAAACTTCCTTAGGAAGCAAGCCCCTGGAGTAAGGAACGCCGTAAGATGCTTGTTCTGCGTCAGCCTTAGTATCTGCTTCTAAGAATATGTACCCTCTCATACCATGAGGCCTTATAACGGAGTAAACATTAACTTTTTTCCTTGTGACATTGCTGGACACGAAGCTCATAACCTGGTCTTCCCTGTTCGCAGTAACCCTTAACGCGAAAATGCTTGTACTAATATCTGGCTTTCCCGCCTCGTCTTCTTCTTTCTTTGTCTCTTCTTCAGCGGCTTCCTCGTCCATCTCCTTTATTTTCTGAAGCTCTTCTTCTCCTGGCTTGTTCTTTTTAAGTATGTCTTCATCAACCATTTTTATCCACGTCTAATAAAACATTATTTTTTGAGGAATAGGAAAAACACGATTAAGGCCACAACGACCACTGCAACTATCCATATGCTTGCAAGCTCGTTAACCATGTGCAGCAAAAACCCTATAAGGCCTATGAATGCTATGCCTATAGCGGAGACCTTTACAATGGTCTTGTACTCTTCCTTCGTAGGCTTTTTCGTAACCCTCAGAACCCTCCTGGATTCTGTGACGAAATTCCTGAGCCTTTCTCCGTACCCCATTCTTAAAACCTTTTAATCTACAAATGTAATTCCTAACTCGGATTCTGCTTCTTTCTTCTTATCCTTGTTATCCTTAGAGAAGCTTCCTCCTATGATCTGGCTTGATTTTACGCCTGTAACAACGATCATTACCTTTATGGAGCCTTCTAAGTCATCCGAGATTTGCGCTCCCCATATCATCCTTGCGTCTTCATCAAGCTTTTCAGATATTTTCTCTACTACTTTCCTGGCTTCCTCCAAAGTCATATCGTTGCCGCCGGCAACGTTTATCAATGCGCCGTTCGCACCTGTAATGTCAACATCTAGTAAAGGGTTGTTTATAGATTTCTCAACTGCTTCTACTGAGCGGTTATCCGAATCAGATTCTCCTACCCCGATTAAGGCTACGCCTCCGTCACCCATAACAGTCCTTATATCCGCGAAGTCAAGATTGACCAGGCCTGCCTTGGTAACGAGTTCCGCGACGCCCTTTACCGCGTTAGTAAGAATTTCATCTGCGATCTTAAAAGCTGTGTGCAACGGCAAATCCGGGGCGAGCTCTAATAACTTGTCGTTCGGTATGACTATGAGCGTGTCAACGTTTTTCTTCAAAGAATCAAGGCCCATTATCGCGTTTTCATACCTGCGCTGGCCTTCCATTCTGAAAGGAATCGTTACTATGCCCACTGTTAGTGCTCCTGTGCGCTTAGCCATCTCCGCCACAATGGGAGCTGACCCTGTACCTGTGCCTCCGCCTAACCCGCAGGTTATGAAAACCATGTCTGCTCCTGCGATGGCTTGCTTGATATCATGCTCTGATTCCCTTGCGGCTTCTTCTCCGAGCTTAGGAATGCCTCCTGCTCCGAGGCCTTTCGTGGAATCCCTCCCGATAAGTATTTTCTTGTCAGCAGACGTGTAAAGAAGGTCTTGTGCGTCCGTGTTTATGCCCACGGTCTCCGCTCCGACAATCCCGATTTCGGTTATCCTGTTAATCGTGTTGTTTCCGCCTCCTCCGCAGCCGAAGACTTTTATCTTTGCTTTCTGCTTGCTTAAAAGTTCCTCGAGCTCTGCGTCGAGCACGTTATCCTTGCTTTGCACATCAGCTCCTTTTACTTCCTTGATATTATAAGCCATTTGATAAACCCTCCTGTATTGTTTTGAAAGGCGCCAGACCCTCTCCCTTGTTTCTCCTGATAAACGAGATATTTAAACTTTGTTATTCTCCACCTGATTTCTTGTTTTCTTTTGGCTTTTCTTCTTTTGACTTGAACTCGGCTTCTACTCCTGCCGTTCTTTTTATATCTTCTTTTAGCATGTTCGTGTATTGCTCTGGCACGTTTTGTGAGAGCGTTATCACAGCTTTTTTGTCTTCCACGCCTGCCTTTTCATAAGGAATGTTTAGAAGTTCGAGGATTGCCTTAACCTGCTCTTCCTTGTCCTCTACTTTCCTTTTAATATTTATGTTGTAAATAACTTCTTTTCCTGACAACGGGTGGTTGAAATCCACGATTACCCTGCCACCGCTTACATTCCTCACGGTTCCGATCTGGTTGTCTATATTTAGCTGAAGCCCGGGTTGTGGCTGGATGTTTTGCTTCTTAAACACAGCCATGGGTATGAGCTTTAGCTGCTTAGGGTTTTTCTTTCCGTAAGCCTCTTCAACTGATAGTTTTACCTCGTGCTTTCCAGGGCTTAAGCCTTCAAGTTTCTTGTCCAGACCTGGCAAAACGTGCTTTTCTCCTACACAGATTTTGATTGGATTGTACTCGTTTTCGTGATGGTGGTGTTCGTCTCCGTGTTCGTGGTCGTGTGTCAAGCCTGCTTTTTCAGCTTCTTCTTTTATAGTCGTATCGTAGACTTGGCCATCATCAGCTGTTCTTGCTGTGTACTCGAGCTCTACGAAGTCTCCTTTTTTTACCGTCATTTCTTTCAACTCTTCGTCGTTCCCCTTAAAGGCTTCCGAACTGGCCTGAAAACCTTTTTTTTGAGAACTTGCAGGGTTTTAATGCGTTGTCGGACTCGAGGGAGTTTTATAAATGTTTCGGATTAGTAGTTGGACAAGAAGATGTGTTCTTCAAAAATAGTTTTTAGAAATATTTATAAACCTGAAAATTTCGGAAGTAGTAATTGTTTTCACTTTGCAGGGGTGCAAAAATGGGCTTGAGAGATTATTTAAATAAAAAAATACAAAATTTTTACGAGTTAGGAGAAAAGGTTGAACAGCTTCAAGATGTTGCAATGTATTCTGGAGAAACTCTGCCTGCAACAGCAAAAGAATTTAACAACATTTTTGATAAACTAGACCAAGAATATCCTAACAAGACAATTACTTGGAAAGCAATGAAAGCAATAGAGTTGGTTGAAGATAAATACATATCCGAAATATTGGTTAAATACGAGAAACCACAATAGTTTCCGGTTTCTCCCGTTGTTTTTCCGGTTTCATCTCAGTAAGTATTTTTAATTAGTTTTCTTCTTTTTTATTAGGAGGTTGATAATTATGAGTATAGATTCATATTTGAAATCAAGGGCAGAAGAACTAAGAGGTCTTGCGCTGTCAAAGGACGGTACAGATATGTATTTGGTTATAGATAGCCTAGCAAGAGTATACAAATCCAGAAACGAAAACAGCAAAGATAACATGGTTTTGGCGGATTCATCAAAGAATTTCTACGGCGCCATAAGATTCATCGAGGAATACTTGCTTGACAATAATAAGGATAACGACTATTTAGAGTCTCGTATCAATCTTTTAGAGGAACTTCCCGGAATCGGAAAAGGCAATAGTTTCGGCTTCCTAATATTTTACAATTTACTATCGGGAAATATTAAGAAGAAAGATGACAAAAAAGACGAATACGCATGTGTAAACGATATTGAAAACATAGTAATAAATGAAGAAATAAGGAAAATGACAGGTAAACCGGCTTAAAATTGTTTTTAATGGTAAAATTATTTATATTATGTGCGGTTCTCCTTTGACATGGATGAAGACAACAGCCAGATAGAGTACGTTAAGAAAGAGCTCAAGCCGTTGTTCGTGGAGCACTATAAGGAATTATTAGGAGGTGAATACGAGGATTTCATAAAGGCTTCTTCTGAGTACCAAAGGAAAGCTGTGAGGATTAACACGTTGAAGAAAAGCGTTGCTGAAATAAAGAAGCGCTTAGAGGATAAATGGGTTCTCGAAGGAGTTCCGTGGTGCGCTGAGGGTTTCTGGATGAAGTACAGGGATGGGAAAAGGTTTGATATAGGTAATACGCCGGAGCACCAATTAGGCTACATCTACGTGCAGGATGCTGCTTCAATGATACCTGTAAAGGTTCTTAACCCGTTGCCAGGAGAACTGGTCCTGGATATGTGCGCTGCCCCTGGGAGCAAGACAAGCCAGATAGCACAGGAAATGAGGAATGAAGGATTGCTTGTTGCTAATGACGCGGACGGGAAAAGGCTTGGAGCCCTGGGGATAAACCTGCAAAGGCTCGGCGTTCATAACACAGTCATAACAAAGATGGAAGGCTTCCACGTGAAGAAACAAGGCGAAGGCTTTGACAAAATACTTGTTGACGCCCCATGCACTGGGACGGGGACTATAATGAAAACGTATAAAGTCATCGGGATGTGGAGTTACTCGCTGATCGAAAGGATGAAAAGAATACAACTAAAGCTAGCAAGCCACGCATTCACATTACTGAAGCCCGGAGGGGTAATGGTGTACAGCACATGCACCTTAGAACCCGAGGAAAACGAAGGCGTAATAACAAAGCTCTTAGAAAGAAATCCTGGTGCTGAACTGCTAGACATAGATTTCAAAGGGAAAAAGAACAAGCCAGTACTCGAGTTTAAAGGAAACAAGTACAACCCAAATGTAAATAAATGCCTGCGGATAAACCCTCATGACAACGGCACAGAAGGCTTCTTCGTAGCCAAAATAAGGAAAAAATAAAAAAACCCAAATAAATTATTAGAAGAAAATGGCTTTAGAAAAAGTCTTAATAGGAATGATTTCAATAGCATACATGTACGTAACAAGCATGTTCTTCTTATCACAACTAATCATACCCAACCTAGGATTCAGGAAAAAAATAAAAGAAGAACTACCAAAGGATGCAAAGAAAAAACTCTTAGAAATAAAAAACTCTTCTAAGAATAAGAAAGAAGCCCTAAAAAAAGTTATCGACTACCAACTAACCAATTTTTACTCGGAGATGAGACAAGTCTTCCCCAGATTCAAATTCTTATTCGAATCAAACTTCAACAAACTATGGTCAAAAAAAGGATTCCTGCACTGCCACCAACAAAACTTTGTCCTAAGAAGACTGTTAATAGGCACAGGAATGTTCACAGAGAAAGACATACACCTAAAACACACGTTCTGCTACCTAAACATACACCAATACCTAAAAATCAATATTGGCAGGAACAAAAAAGAATGGATGAACGCAGACCCCTTCGCAATAAGCCTAGGATACAACTTAGGAGAAATACTACCCAATTTCGCATACCCAAGCATGAAAAAGCGCGGTATAAACCCGTTACGAGACCCCATAAAAAGCAAGAAAATACTCGAAAGAACCACTATACTCTCGCTGTTTCTAAAAAATAAATAAAACAATAGAAAGAATTTACTTCCTGGCTTTTTCGATTTTG
The DNA here is from genome assembly GCA_003560545.1 of Candidatus Woesearchaeota archaeon. Classification (GTDB taxonomy): domain Archaea; phylum Nanobdellota; class Nanobdellia; order Woesearchaeales; family 21-14-0-10-32-9; genus PWWA01. Next base: position 21,467 of record PWLK01000081.1, read on the forward strand.
CCTCGGAGTAAGGCGTTTAGGGATTGGTCGTTTACTTTTATGACTTGCCAGCGCACACCGGGGATGTCCCCTTTGCTTCTGCCCATGCTGCCTCCCAGGCATTCAATGACGACTTCGTCGTGTTCGTCAACCATTTTCTGGGCTCCGTCGCCTGGAAGAAAAGCGGTTACTTGCTTACCATTCTTAACTAGTTGGACGCGGACGCATTTCCTCATAGCGCTGTTAGGCTGCTTTGCTTCACGCTGTACTTTTTCGAGGACGATTCCTGAGGCCTGGCTTGAGCCTTCAAGAGGATCTGATTTTAAGGCTAGCTTTAAGACTTTCTTAGCGTACCACTTATCTTTCTTCCTGGAAGTGCTTCTTCTTTTCTCCAGTTTTTTCCCGGCGTTTAAGCCAGATGATTTTTTACCCATATTCTTTTTCACCGTTTCATACGACTTTGATTTCTTTTAACGCGAAGTACTTCCTCACGATTTCCTCGTAATTACGAAGGTTTTGTGCGCGGGCACCAATCATGAGGCCTTTGGTTTTCATGTCAGGGCCTTTGATTGTGACTATGCCTTCGTCTTCGCTCATATCCAGTATTTTTAAGGGGAACATCAAGTTCCTTATAAATGTTAGCTTGTCAGGACTAAATTCGACTATTTTAATCTTTCTGTTCAGGGCTTTTTCAACTCGTTCTATATTTGACTTTTGCTTGCCCAACGCACGCCCCATCTCACCTGGCTGTACCACGAAGACTATTTTATCCCTGTTGAAAAAGCAGTCTTTCAAGGACGCCCCAGTAATTTTTTCGAACAAGGACATCAGGTTCAGGAGTTCGGCGTCGTATTTTATCTTCATTTGCAATAAACCCAGAAACACTTATTTTTTCACTCCGATAACAGATACGAGGAATGGCTTTCCACAGATAGTTCCAAGCTCTTCGTTGTTAACCTCTAACAGGTTAACTTCTACTCCTCCGACTTTCTTGTAGTACTCTAAGTCCTTTTTTGCTTCAGGCTCAGCGTTTCTGGAAACAAAAACTTTTCCTACCTCGCCTTTTCTCAGAAGCTTTAAAGTCCTTTCAGTTCCTATAACGATTTTGTCTGTGTTTAAGAGTTTTCTTATTTCATCAATCACGGTGTTTCACCTTCAAAAAATTTTTTTATTTTGGCTTCGTCCTCACTATCAGCCCTGGAAGGCCTGTCCCTATAGGGACTGGCTGGTTCAGCATTACGTTCTCTATAACGCTGTTCAAAGGATCGGATTCTCCTGTCAGGCCTGCGTTAATAACATGCCTTATCGGTGTTTCGAAGGAAGCCCTTGCGAGAACGGAAGGCTTTTCCTTGACAATACCGTACCTGTTAATACCCATGATTTTCCCGGACATGCACATCGCGTCTGCAACGATCATGATATGCCTTATATCCACGTTCAATCCCTGTTCCTCTATTACTTTCATTAACTCGTTAATAATAAGCTGCCTCGCTGCTTCTATCCCGAATTCTTTTTCTATTTCGTGGATGTTGTTAGTGTAAGTCCTTTTCCCATCTACGAAGTCCTGCTTGAGAACTTCCTTTAAGTTAGACCCCGCGGTTACAATCATGTACTCGTTGTCTTTCTTCACAGGAAGGACTTGTGTTATTCCTTTTACGCCGTGAATGAAAACGTTCTTAAGCTTCTCCTTTAACTTATATAGCTGGATTATATCTTTGTCCTTACCTGATTGAGTCACAGTTATAGAATCATCTTTTTCAAGTTTGAAAGAAAACCCTTTAACGTTCTTCTTCAACGAATCAGTTATAGTTGAATGGCTTATTTTCAGCAATTCTATCTTGTTCTTATCCAAAACAACTTTGAGGTTCGCCTCGGATATGTTAACAACAACTTCTTTTAAGAAATCGTTCATGGTCAGCTCTTTGAGGGATTCTGCCACTCGCTTAATATCTTTGCCTTCATTGTAAGGCTTTACCAAGAAAATATTCATCATCTCAGTGGAAATAGTCTTCCTCCCGTCAAGGACTTCTATAAGCCTTGGAAGTCCTGTTGTGACGTTCATCTCCGCAACCCCTGCGAAGTGGAACGTGTTCAGCGTCATCTGCGTACCTGGCTCGCCAATGCTTTCCGCGCTTACAATACCCACGCATTCACCAGGCACGGCTTGTGATGAATCGTACTCATCTTCTATTGCCTGCATAATTTTCTTCAGCTTATCCTTGCTAATATTCCCGGACAAGTGCTCCTCTACTTCTTTTAGTATAGAACTTGGAAGCCTGTCCTCGTATTCCTTTAATGCTTGCTTAACATCAACCATTTTTTTTCTTACCCCAAAAAACTTTTTTTTAATCGTTGAAAGAGTCAATTATACCCTTAATATTAATCTTTCCTGCTTCTGTCTTTGAAACATCCAAGCCATCCTCACCGTAAGTGAACTGAACGATTTTCTTGGAGGCATCCCTGACCGTGAAATCATATTCAAGCTTTAAATCCTGCATTGCGTTTGCAAGCCGCCTGTAAAGATAGCCGGACTTAGGAGTCCTAAGAGCTGTATCCATCAAGCTATCCCTTCCGGTCATCGCCATGAAGAACATCTCGTAAGGCTTTAATCCTTTCTTAAACCCGTTCTTGATAAAGCCTCTTGGAACCGCCCCTAAATCATCCTTTTTAAAACATGATAAAGACCTGCCCTTGTAACCCTTACCAATCCTTCCTCCTCGAAGTGCTTGCTGTCCTACACATGCAGACATCTGGGCAATGTTAATCGTGTTACCCTTAGCCCCTGACCGAACCATGATCATCGTGTTGCTGTCCTGCGGGGCTGTTAGTTCCACTATTTTACCGGACTCATTCCTAGCCCTGTTAAGCCTTTCAAGAATTCTTAACTCAAGAGTTTCCTCAATACTCCTCCCCGGAAGCCTTTCCAAGGTACCCTCATTATAGTCTTTTATAATCTTCTTAACATCCTCATCTGCTTTTTCAAGAGCTTCCCTAACCTGGCCCTCAGCGTCCTTGCTCAAGTCTATATCTGAAAGCTTAGACGTAAAACCGAACTTAAGAAGAGCTTCTGCTCCCAAACCATTAATCTTCCTCAAAAATATTATTATCTCATCCGCTCCGTACTTCTTATGAAGGTTTCTCAGCAACAACCCTGAGCCTTCCCCGAGGTTCGCGGAATCCATAACGCCTGATACGAGTTTCCCGTTAACAATCTTTACAACAGCATCAGGATCCTCAGGGTCCTTGTTGTAAATCCTTGACCTGCCCGTGAAGTTAAAGTCATCAGGTAGAATCACAGAGAAAACCTCTTTCCCGGAGACATACTTCTTATTCGGAAGCTTCCTGAAATCCTCTATACCTGCAGAAGACAATAAGTCAATGGCTTCATCCCTCTTAAGCTTAAAGCCTTCTTTTGTAAGAATAAAATTCCCGGAAATACTATCCTGAATACAAGCAATAATGCTTAAGCCATACCTAGGACTTATAATCTGGGTTTGAACCTGCATCAATATCTCTGCTTCAGCCCTTGCCTCCTCGGTCTGAGGGATGTGAAGGTTCATCTCGTCCCCGTCAAAGTCCGCGTTATAAGGAGCGCAAACCGCGGGGTTAAGCCTAAGAGTCATGCCGGGAAGGACTTTCACGCGGTGACACATCATGCTCATCCTGTGAAGGCTTGGCTGCCTGTTAAACAAAGCTATATCTCCATCCATTAAATGCCTTTCAACTATGAAGCCAGGCTGGATTTCTTCAAGCAACTGCTCCTTGGTTTCATTAGTAATCCTCTTCCTCTTACCATCAGGCCTAATAATATAATTAGAACCAGGGTACTGGTCGGCGCCTCTTTCAAGGAATCCTTTCAGGTACTCCATGTTCCACTCCGTAACCCTTTCAGGAACGGTAAGCTTCTTCGCAATCACTTCAGGAACGCCTACCTCGTTAATATCAATCTTGGGATCAGGGCTTATAACAGTCCTAGCAGAAAAATTAGTTCTCTTACCCGCAAGGTTACCTCTAATCCTTCCTTCTTTGTTCTTAATCCTCGCAGTCAAGGTATTCAAAGGCTGCCCACTCCTATGCCTCGCAGGAGGGAGTTGGGCGACGTCGTTATCAAAGAAAGTCGTAACGTGATACTGCAATAAATCCCAGAGGTCTTCAATGATAATTTCAGGGGCGCCAGCGTTAATGTTCTCGAAAAGCCTTTGGTTAATCCTGACAATGTCACCGAGCTTATGGGTTAAATCATCCTCGCTTCTCTCACCGCTCTCCAAAGTAATACTAGGCCTCATCGTAACAGGCGGAATCGGGAGGACTGTTAATACCATCCACTCAGGCCTGGCATTCTTAGGGTTCAAACCAAAGACAACCAAGTCGTCATCAGGAATCCTTTCAAGCCTAGCCCTAACCTCTATTGGTGAAAGCCTTTTCTCATCTTCAATGAAAGAAGTTGGCTTGTCCAAAGTTATCTTATGCTGCTTTTCCTTGCAGTAAGGGCACTTATTAATAGTTCTCAGATTGGCAATGATAAGCTTTATCTTATCCCTTCTCTCACTCAGCCCTTGCTCTAACCCTACTTTTTCAAGCAAGTCACTGTACTCATCGATCTTGTTCTGCGGGATGAGAATCCTGCCACAACTCCTGCAAGTACTCCTAACCAAGTCCAACACCACGTCCACGAAACTTATATGGATAACAGGCCTTGCAAGTTCCATGTATCCGAAGTGGCCGAGGCTGTCCCTAAGTTTCTGGCCATCAGTCTTGCACCTAAGGCCTGGGTCTATAACGCCTAGGCGGACATCCATTAACCCTCCGTCAACAGGGTATCCTTCCTTGTCGTAAAGCTCAGGGGTAACAATCTTAGCCTTAGCAATGCTCTTTAACAGCTTAGGAGACATTACCCCGAAGTCTATAGCTTCTATGAATTTGTATATTGCTCTTTGATTATCCATAACGACCACCTTTTAAAACTTGCTTTTGAGCTTAATCTTAGGATAAATGCCCAGGGATTTGAACTCATCAAGCAACAATTTGAATGCATAACTAACTTCTATGTCACTCATCTCGGAGTCCTCCCCGTAAACAGGGGACATTGGCTTGTTGTTCTTCCTCGCATCATAATACCCTACTAATCCTGATTTCTCGCATACAGGGACAACGACTTGGTCGGAGTCAAACCTTTCCTTCAGTGTAAGTGATGCCCCGTGGGCTACAAAGGTATCCTTCTCCATTTCTCCAAGCCTTAAACCGCCTTCCTTAGCCCTACCCTCAGTGGGCTGCCTTGTTAATAGCTGTATAGGACCTCTGGCCCTGCTATGCAATTTGTTAGCAACCATGTGTTTCAATTTCAAGTAGTACATGTTGCCTACAAAAATCCTGACATCGTATTTCTCGCCTGTAATACCATTATACATTGTTTCAGAGCCATCATCCCTGAAACCCATTTCTAATAAGTCCTTCCTAATATCTGATTCTTCCTCGGATTCGAACATGGTAGCATCAATATATCTTCCTGTAAGGCTCCCGGTTTTCCCTGCTAATAACTCCATCATATGGGAAACAGTCATCCTAGTAGGAATACCATGAGGGTTGAACAATATGTCTGGCTTCAAACCTGTCGAGGTAAACGGGACATCTTCTTCTGGGACGACGAGGCTTATAACTCCTTTCTGACCGTGCCTGGAAGTGAACTTATCACCTATCTCAGGAATCCTTTGCTCTCTAAGCCTTACCTGTACGAGCTTGTTTCCCTCTTCGTTTTCAGTTAAGGTAACAAAATCAACGATTCCTTTCTCGCCGTGTTTCAAAGCCATGCTGGACTCCCTTCTTGAGTCAGAAGCCAAGCTGTACTCATCCATGCTGCTCAAAAACCTTGGCGGGCTTACCTTGCCAATCACAACATCTCCTTCTTTTACACCTGCTTCAGGGTATATAATACCGTCTTCTTCAAGGAACCTGTACTCATGCTCAGACCTATAACCCCTGACTTCCTTGTCAGGCATTGTAACTTCATCCATCAACCCACCTGAATACCTTAACTCTTCTGAAACAACAGGCCTGAAATAAGTAGACCTGCCAAGGCCTCGGTCAACACTGCCTTTGTTTATAATTATAGCGTCGTCCATGTTATAACCCTTGTAAGTCAGGACTGCAACAATCACGTTTTGTCCAGAAGGGTGCTTGTCATAATCAGACACGGAATGAGCAACACTTTGCACGATAGGATAATGAGGGTAATGCAGTACGCTAACATCCATATCCATCCTTACAAGGAAGTTAGCAGCGTAAAACCCAACGGCTTGCTTCTGGTTCTTCGCACCCTGATTCAAGCGTACACCTTGGTTGTAATTCCCGAAAGGAACCATCGTGGTAATAAGCCCTAATAAGTCAAGGCTGCTTATCTCCATGTGCGTGTGATCAGAAGTTACATCTTCCTCGGTAAAAGCAACTAAGGCATTCTCTTCTTCTGTAGCATCAAGGTACTCTATTACGCCTTGCTTTAACAAGTCAGACCAGGAAATCTCTTTCTTTTCAAGCTGCTGGATGTGTTTCTCTGTAAGCAAAGGCTTTCCTTCCTTGACCACTATTAAAGGCCTTGTAGATCTTCCCCTGCTTGTTTCAATCAAAACTTTTTCTTCTTCCTGTGAATAAGCGATGTTAACAGAATCTGAAACTCTGCCCATCCTTCTTTCTGATACTACTTGATCCACGAAATCTTTTGCGTTCTTAACAGTTCCAATGTACTTGTTATCCATGAATACGTCAGTCATTTTGCCATCACCGGTTCAAAACCAAAACCTTTCAGTTTTCCGATTAATTCTTCTTCATCAACACCTCTTGTTACTTTTGCAAGCAACGCAAGGTTCTTCCTTAATCCTATATTAGTACCTTCAGGGGTTTCGCTCATGCACAAGCGACCCATATGCGTAGGGTGCAACGCCCTGGCTTCAAAGTTTTCCTGGCTTGCACTCAACGGGCTTATAACCCTTTGAAGCGCTGAAAGCATCTGAATGTAGTTAAGCCTTTCAATCCTCTGGCTTATACCTTTCCTGTTCCCACTCCAATTCCCCGTAGCCATGCTGCTGTAAATCCTCTGTGTTAAGAGCTTCTCCCTGATAATAACTTTGATGCTTGGGAACTTCCCTCTCTTCACAATTCTCTGGAAGTTATACAGCAAGTCCCCTATTAGTACCTTGATGTTAACCCTGAACAAGTCAGCCAACAAGTCCCCAGCCATTTTAAGCCTCTTGTTTGAATAATGATCTTTATCTGCCACCGGAAGCTCTTTATTGGAAACCTTAATGTAGTCTTTCAGGTACTTGCAAAGATTAAGGGCTTTAGCGTGCCTTGCCTCGCTTGTAATACCAATGTGAGGGAGCAAGTACTTGTCAAGTATTTCCTTAAGCCTTTCAATGCGTATCTCCTTTGACTGAGTTATTCCTATCTTCTTCGCAATATAATCCAGAGCATCTTCCTCTGTCTTAATATCAACGAACTCGTAGAGATTGATAAATATTTCAGAGCTGTTAGGAAGGTCAACAATCCTCATAATATCCTCATCCTTAGTAACCCCTAATGCTTTTATGATAACAACCAAAGGAATCCTTTTAACCCTTGTAAAAGTCAGGTAGAAAATCTCATCCCTTAATTTCTCCATTTGGTGAGGGATCTTATAAGAACCTTGCTCTGAGAAAATCTTTCCGAGGTAATCACTGATACCCGTAGCCTGTGCCTCAACCAAGAACTTGTTTGGAGCCAGGTCTTCAACGGAGACAACCACTTTCTCGGTGCCATTAATAATAAAATACCCTCCTGGATCATCCGGGTCCTCCCCTGCCTTGATAAGATCCTCCCTACCCATCTTGCTCAAATGGCAATACTTGCTCTTAAGCATGATAGGGATGCTGCCAATCTGGGTTGTAAAAGTTTCTTTTTGCATGCCATTCACATGTGCTGAAACTTCGAGGTACATAGGAGCAGAATAAGAAAGCTTTCTAAGCCTTGCCTCAGAGGGAAGCAAGTCCCTTTTAGAACCGTCAGCTTCGATAATTTCAGGCTTGGACACACTGATCTTATCCAGGCGAATCTTGAACTCTTCAACATTCGTAGGAATAATAGTGGGTTCTATCTCTTTGTTTTCGTTTATAATTTTCTGCAATTCTTCTTCTACGAACTTGTTGAACGCATCAATATCTGACTGCACCAACGAATTCTCTTCAAAGTATTTCTTCAGCAAAAGCTTTGAAGTAGTCATATTAAGGTTTATAGGCTGATTACTCATTAATAACACCCCTGTAAAACACAGATTCACCCGCGGTAGGGCTCTTTCTTTTTATCATAATAATATCATTCTCCCTAGCATCCAAATGCCTTATAGCGGGATCAGATATGAAAATCTTAGGAAGCTCCTTAGGAGTCACGCTGTACCTCTTATACAACTCCTCCTTTTCCTTATCTGAAAGCTTTATATGCTCTGGTACGAGATCGTGCTCGACTTTAGAAGTATCCTTTACACGTGCTTTCTTCTTCTTTGCAGCTTTCTTGACAGCTTTTTTAGAAGCGACAGATTTTTTCTTTCCCTGGGTTTCTTTTTTCTTAGCCATTAAATACCCCTCCATTGGAAGTAAATTATCGTGATGGGTCGGACGAGATTTGAACTCGCGACCACCTGGTTAAAAGCCAGATGCTCTACCGGACTGAGCTACCGACCCAAGTTCTTGTGGAAGCCGTCCAGGCCGGCAAAACAGGTTGATACGCCCTGGCCGGGATTTGAACCCGGGTCGAAGCCTCGACAGGGCTTCATGATAGGCCAGACTACACTACCAAGGCATCACAAATGGAAATATGACTGGTTTTTCCTGGTCGAACTCTGAAGAAAAACTTTTGCATTCCCATTTTACTGTTATAACCCAAAGTGCACGGCACTGAACCTTCCACGAAGTTTTGGTGAAACTCAGTTGATTTATAAACCTTGCGGTAACGATTTCCTCCATGAAATAAAAAGAATCCCTCGGGGGAGACTTTCAGCCAACACCACTTGCATGGAACCTGGATTTGAACTCCCAACCTCTCGGTCTCAGCTGACCTTGTTTCATTCATACCCTGAAGGGCTAGTCGCAAGGATTTCTACAGCCGAGCGCTCTACCGTTGAGCTACCGAGGGAAACCTATTCAGAACAGGATAAATAATTGTTTTATAAAAGTTTCCATAGAAAAAAAAAGAGTTTTATTCGTTTACGAATAACGGCTTAGCAGAGAACACCATGCGCTCTTTTCCGTTCTTATTTTCAAATTTAGCTCTTGCTTTGGGAAGGGTAAGGTTTCCTATAATCTTAAGCTTTGCTTTCGCCCTATAAGTAAGAATCCTTTCTTCTAAAGAGTCAAGCGAGTCAAGGTTCCAGTACAAGAGAGTTCCTTTCCTAGTGGTTTTTGTAACCTTCGTAGGCTTCAAAGATCCAAGGTGGTGGGAGTCTGAAATATCAATAATGCCGGGAAGCTTATCGTTAACAGACAACCCATGGATTTGCTTGCCAGACCTGTTCTTTACAAAAATCTTTATTTTCAACTCTGAAACGCCGTGCTCGTCCTTGCCAAGGACGCTTGCTTCTTTCATTATAACAATAGGGCTCCTGAACAAGTAATACGCTACTACAAGTATTATGACCAAAGCTATGATTATTACCAGGACCCTATAATTAGTCTTAACAAGTATGTCAAATTCTTCTGCGGGCTCAAGGGAAGGAGCCCATTGGTAATGCGCTCTTCCATCAATTCTTACAACTTCCGCTTCAGGAGTTGTACTGGTAAAAATCCTTTTATACCAAGGCGCAGGAATATCTATCTCTGTAATCCTTTCGAAGTTTCCTTTGTTTGTTACAGTTATTTCATCTTTTGTAAGGAACCAATTGGTCTTGGACTCGTAATCGGTGTCGGTATCGACAATCCTGTCAATTGTCAGGCGGGGGAAGTTCTCTGTTATAACTCGTTCGGTTATAGGATAATAAGCATTCACCCTGATAGTGTATTCACCTGGTGCCTGGTGAGGATTAAGATCGAACTGCATGTACACAGTTTTTTCCTGTGTAGGCCCCAGGGAGACTTCCATTTGCTGTTCTTCGAATAGCTGGCTTGAAGCTGTAATGTAGAGTTCTGAGATGTTAAGCTGGTTCCTGTTCCTTAACTGTACTGGTAAGCTTAAAGGCTCTCGCGGGTCGTGAGCTTCGGGCAGGCTTACATCCATTGCCACACTAGGCACGAATCCGGCTGGAGCGCCATCAGCTGTTATACTGATGGGGACTCTTATTGTTTCCATTGAGCCATCCTGCCTGCTCTGAATCCTTATGTTCACAGAGTAAGAACCAAAGGAAACCCCTGACCTAGGGATTATTGTAAGAATAAAGCTTTCTTCTGAGTTCGCAGGAATTGTAACCCTTGTTGGAGTGGTGGTTATAATCCAGTTAATGGAATCAGGCGTTGAAAGGCGTATATCCATGGACTGGTCGTAATCCTCGAAGTTCTCAATTGTTACTTCGTACTCCGTGAACCCTCCAGGCATTGTCCTGGATGTTATGGTTTCTACGCTGGCAGAGAAAGAAGCTGCTGCGCTGCCAACAAACAATAACACTGCTAGTGATGATATGACGAACAAAGAAAGCAGTTTAGCCTTGTTTTTTCCTGTCATTAATGTTACCCTCCAA
>PWLK01000054.1 GCA_003560545.1 Candidatus Woesearchaeota archaeon
CATCACTTCAGGGCCGTTAACAACGTAGAAATTAGAATTTGTTTCATTAGCTACAGCTTTCGCAAGTAAAGTCTTACCAGTACCCGGAGGGCCGTGCAATAAAACCCCTTTTGGCGGCTCAATGCCAAGCCTCTGGAAAACCTCTGGGTGTTTCAACGGGAGCTCTACCATCTCCCTTATCTTCTTTATTTCTTCTATCAGGCCACCGACATCTTCGTAGGAAAACTCGAACGGAGCTTCTTCTTCGTCTATCTTTGCGCCTTCCTTCCTATACTCTATAGCTGTGTTCTCTGTGATCATCACGGGCTCGCCTTTCGGCTGTGTTTCCACGACCTGGAATTTAAGGTCGGCTAAGCCGAATATGCCTGCAAAGCCTTCATCCCCCCGCATTTTTCCGAACATATCCATGACGCGGCTCATCTCGTTCATGCCCTGGGGCTTCCGCGGGTGGCTCATCGCAACGATATCTCCTTTCATAACAGGTTTTCCGAGCAATCCTATTTTGAAGATAGCTGGGTTATTTGTGCTTAGCATTACGTCTTCCCTTGCAAGCGCTATGGTTACTTTTGCGGCTTCTTTTACATCTGCTTTTTTGATGCTTACAACTTCTCCTATTCCTGTCCTGGCATTCCTTCTGATGAGGCCGTCCATTCTTATGATTGGCAGTCCTATGTCTCCGGGGAGAGCTCTGTCAGCCACGGCAAGTGTTTTCCTCTGCCCTGTTACCTCGATAACGTGACCTTCCCTGACCCCGATTTGCTTCATGTACCCTGAGTCTATTCTTACTATGCCTTTGTTTACATCGTCCTGTATTGCTTCTGATACTTTTAGCTTGATTTCTTTTTTTTCCATTTTTTTGTGTACCTGCCAAGAGCTTTATTATAGGCTTGTTCTCGGAACGAAGCCTTTTTTTATATATCTTTTGCTTGTCCTCCCAGAACTAGGTTGGCTTGCAAGCAGAACTCTTTTTCTTCCAGGATTATTTTTTCTTTTCTTTTCCTTGCTGGTCTGTTTTTATCCTGGGTAATTGTATTGGTGCAGGCAGTCCTAGTTCCCTTGAAAGAAATAGTGCTTCGAACGAGCACTTGTTCATTATATTATTTAGTATTCCTGCTGCTGTTTCTGGTTCGATTTTCTTGTTTTTCTTCCAGCCTTCAAGGATTTTCTCTGCCTGCTTGGCTTCTTCTATTATTAGAACGTCTCCTTTTAGCTCTATGCTTCCTATGTTCGGAGAATAATCGGATGTGTAAAGGAAGCTCAGGGTCATGGCTTTCCTTGTTTTGTCCGTGCCGATGCTTGTTTCCTTTAAATCCGTGATTTTTACGTTGTTCGTTACGTTTATGCTCCCCTTAGGAGTTGTCTTTCTCGCTGCGTTTATGTCTGTAAGCGTTATGTTCAGTATGTTCATCGTATCACCCTCGTATCCCTCAGGGTACGCTGGCGCTGTTTATAAATTTTTTCTTGGAAACATTTATATTCCTTGTCTGTCTTATCGTTGTGGTGAAGAAGAAAAAGGCTGGGCGGAAGAAGAAGAGTTTGTTTAAAAGTATTGGCAGTGCTTTGTCTTTCCTGTTCAGGGGGCTTCTCTTGTTTTTCGGTGCTATCGGCAGTTTTTTTATATGGGTGTTCAGGCTTGTTTACCGGCCGGTTAAGAGGAAAGTAAGGAGTGTTTCCGAGGGTCCTGGGATGCTTAAGGTTAAGAAGAAGCCGTCGATTAAGCCAAGGGTTATTGAGTCTTTCAAAGGCGATTTTAACTCTTTTTGGAGGTATCTGAATGAATCTGATTCTGTGATTGGCATCGTGGTAGGTGCTAGGGGTAGTGGGAAGAGTGCTTTTGCGTTAAGCCTCGCGGAGAATCTTAAGGGCAGTAAAAAGAAGTGTTTTGCCATGGGTTTTTCCAGGAAGTCTTTGCCTGCTTGGATAACTGTTGTTGAGCATGTTGATGAGTTGGAGAATGATAGCTTTGTTGTTATCGATGAAGGCGGTATCTTGTTTTCCTCCAGGGATCCCATGGGTTCTGCTAACAGGATGCTTTCAGAGCTTTTGTTTATTGCAAGGCATAAAAACCTTACTATTCTTTTTATCTCCCAGAACTCAAGCAATTTAGAGGTTAACACTTTGAGGCAGGCTGATTTCATCGTTCTTAAGAAGTCTTCTTTGTTGCAGAAGAATTTTGAGAGGAAGATCGTGGCTGATATTTACTCTGAGTTTGATTACGGGTTTAAGGATCACGCTGATGTTAAGGGTTTGGCTTTGCTTTATTCCGATAGGTTTGTTGGCTTTGTTGAGAACGATCTTCCTTCTTTTTGGTCTGAAAATGTGAGCAAGAGCTTTAAGTGATTGAGTGTAATCTTTCTATGTATTCAGCGTATTCCTTTGATGTTTTCTCATCTTTTATTATCAGGATGTTTTCATCGTTAATTGTATGGGCTGCCCTTGTCGGGTTATAGCTGCCTGTTATCGTTGTGGTTTTGTCTATTACAAAGACTTTGTTGTGCTGGAAACTCCTTCCCCTTATTTCTTTTACATCAATCCCTTTTTCTTTCAGGTATGGTTTCACCCATAAGTCTTTTCTCTGAAAGCTTTCTATCACGCCTTTTACCTTTATGCCTTCTTCGTGTTTGCTTGCTATCGCCCTGGCTACGTCCATGTCTGTGAATGTGAATGTCATGAAATGGATTGTTTCCTCTGCTCTTTCTATTTCCATCAGGATTTTTTCCTGGCAAGGGTCTTGTGGGCAGAAGTAGTTCTTTACAATGGTGCCGCTTAGGTTTACCTTGCTTGTTTTCATCCTGGTTTTTTCTTTTCCATTCTTTATTGCCAGGAATTCTTCTTTGTAGTTCCCAGCTATTGTCTTTGATTCTATTATGATTATGTTGTTCAGGTTTTCTTTTTCGCTTTCCGTTGGGTTATAGCTGCCTGTTATTACTTTGCCTTTGCCGTCAGTGCAGAACTTGTGGTGCATCAACCCGTTTCTTCTCACAGGCATTCCTATGCCGTTATAGTTTTCTGAATGGATTACCATGCTTGCATTGCTTTCTGTTATTGATCTTGCTATGCTTGGCTCGTTCATTGCGTAGAACGCGCATTTAACCCTTCCAGTGCTGCTTATTATTTTTTTGAATTCATGTGTGCAATTATGTTCAGGGCAAAAATAAGTTTGCAGCGAGCCATTTTCTTCGACGATAAAGTTTCCTTGTGCAACTGTTGTGCTGTCAAAGTGTATTATTGCAAGAACAATAAAAAGTGCTGTTGCCGTAAGTGCTTTGTTTGTATTCATGCAATACTTTTTCTGGTTATCATTAAAATTAGTTATCCTCCTAAATCCGGAAAAAAAACAAAAAATATTTAAATAAAGCAATCAAGTGTTATGCTTGAGGTGTTTTGATAATGCCAGCAAAAAAGAAAAAGAAAGCAACAAAGAAAAAAGCTACTAAGAAAAAAGCTGCAAAGAAAAAAGCAGCCAAAAAGAAGAAGAAAGCAACAAAGAAAAAGGCAGCTAAAAAGAAGAAGAGAAGATAATTCTCTTAAGCTTTGAGGCTACCAAACATTTTATTTTTGTTTTTTTCTTATTTCTTCCATGCTTTTCATTAATGAGAACTTAGTCCCAGGGTATTCTGCTTCCATTGTTTCAAGTATTTTGTTTGTTTCCTTGTTTTCAGAGTACTTTATTCCCAGTATCTTGCTTATTTCTTTTATTTCTTCTTCAAGCACAACCCTTAAAGGATTTATTTGTGTTTGTCTTCCTTTTTTGTTTTCAAGGAACTCTTCAAGGAATTCTTTTGCTTCTTTGTCAAGGCTTCTTGGCACTATCAAAGGCGTACTTTTGGTTGGATTGCTTGTTTCCTTTGTTTTGAGGCGGCCGTTGAAGATCTCTTTTAGGAAGTGCTTTGCAATCTTTGTTTCGTGAGGCGTTGTTCTTACAAGGCTGTATTCTCTTTTTACATCTATTTCTTTGCTTGTTCTCATGTTTTTTCTTATGCGCTTGCTTATCATTTCCATGAAGTGCTTGTCACAGTACCTTCTGTCTGTGTATGTGCTCTTCACATTTCCTTTATCGCTGCATTTTTCGCATTTCATAGCAAAAATCCTTGTTTTGTATTCATTTCAGAATGGTTACAAAATAGAAAAATTTAAATATTTGTATTACCTTTCCGGAGTAGAGACAAAGCAATTTGTGCTCACCTCTTTTTCCCGGGGAGATTCTCTAACATCTTGTTCTTGAATCTCTCTGGGTTTTAATCATCTCTTCCTCTTAGCCTTCCTTTTCTTCATTGCGCGCTTTTTCTTCCCTGCTTTTTTCTTATTAGACGCAATTCCTGTAATTATAGCTGCGGTTAGTAGTATCCCAAGCGTCATTCCGAGGAAGAACCCGAAAGAGAACTGTGGGTCCAGCGTGGGAATTTCAAATCGTTCCACCGCCTCCTTTGGAGGGAAGTACATGTCAAGGTTGCTGAATTCTGTTGCGTACTCCGAGAAAACAATGGCTAGTTCAGGCCTGTTTTCCTGTAAAGACATCGCGTAATCATAATAACTATAGCCTAGTATCGGGAAATTTTCTCCCTGCCTGTTTATCTGAGCTCTTGAAAGCCTAAGCTTATCATCTATTAACTCAGATATTTTCTCCCTGGACACAGCTGTAGCAGAAAGAACTGCGTTTGCATCCGCCTTCACCCTCGTCGCCCGGAATATGCAGAAAGGATAATCTTCTGCCTGCTTGATGACTCTTGTATCCCTGAGGTCTTCCCTGTAATCCTCGGCTGTCCCCGGGAACATTAAGTCTAAGTAGTTAATCCTTTCCTCTGCTTCAGCGATCTTCGTTGTGCACACACTTGAAAGGTGGTTTTCATCCAGCACGACTTCTTTTCCTGCCCCGTAATCCAGGAACCTGGACCAGGCTTTGGCGCTGTACAGCCTTTCCTCTGCGTAGCCAACCCTGTCTATCGCGTTTGGTTCTTGCAACGTGTTCTGTGCTTCAAGAAGCCTTTCTTTAACCACGATTACAGCTTCGAGATCTGACAACGTATTGATTTCCTCGTTGTTTATACTGGTTATTTCTGAAAGCGTTTCCTGCATAAGCCTTTCTGCAATGGCTTCCCTTTCTTCTTCGGATAAATTCCTGTACTCCAAATTCCTTGCAGCAGTATTGGCTGTGAAGCAGAAACTTGCAGCACTATAGTAATCGTTTCTTCCAATAGCTTGCTCTGCGTTCTCCCTTGCATCCCTTGTCTCATTGATAATTCTTTCATTTTCCGAGAGCACTTCTTCAGGTATGCCTGTTATGATTTCATCGTACCTCGTGCATAGGTCACTTGCTATTCCTCCCATTATTTCCTGGTATCTTTCAGGGATGCTTATTTCGTATTGGTAATCCTCGTATTCAACCCCTGTAAACTCGTATAACGCTTCCTCTATAGTTGAAACAAGTATTATTTCAATTCCTTCAACTTCGAGTGAGTCCGCGTACTTCGCCGTCTCGTTTTGTTCAGGGTCTCCTCTTTCTATAACGCTCCACTTTGGGATGAGTACTTTGTTGAATCCTGCTTCCCTTGCAGCTATCGCTTTTTCTTCTATGCCTGCTACAGGGCCTATTATGCCTCCTGAGTTTATCGTTCCAGTCATCACCGTGTTGCGGTCAAGCCTTTTGTTGTCCAGCAGGCTTATTGTTAGAAGGGTTGTTGCTGCCCCTGCGCTTGGCCCGCCTACTACTGTTGAGCCTGTTCGTATGGTGTAAAAGAAATCTTTGTCAGTGCAGTCTTTGTCTAGGAAGTTGCACGCGATGTCTTTTGCGTACCGCGTGCTTATCTGCGTGTCCATCCTTGATATTGGGAAGGAGTCTATGAATATTCTTCCGCTTCCAGGCCTTATTTCCAGGAAGAGGTCTGCTGTTCCTCCGAAGGTTTCGTTGTTTCTTTCACCTACTGTTAGCAGTGTTATGTGTCCTTCGCTTGCCGCTCCGAATGCAGGTATTGAGAGCAGTAATAGTATTATTGTTATGGTTATTGCGCGTATCATTTTTCTTAGTTTTTTTGCTTGTTCCTCCCTCTTTTTTCAACGATTTCAAGCCTTTCAAGTATTTCTTTCTTGTTTGAAGGGTTGTATCCTTCTGTGAATGCAGTCCATATTTCTTTTTTTGCTTTGTAGTGCTTGCTTTCTATTGCTTCTAGGAATACGTGGAGGTCTACTGCTTTGTCTTCTGTTTTGTATGTTGTGTTTGACAAGCCGAAGTCTATGAATCTTATTTTGTTGTTTTCGTCAAGTATTATGTTGCTGGTTGTGAGGTCTCCGTGTATTATGTTTTTGTCATGTATTAGCCCTGTTTTTTTTCCTATTTCTTTTGCAAGCCCGGGGTTTTCTGTGAGGATGTCTCTTAGTAGTTTTCCTTTGATGTATTCCATTTCCAGGGTTGTTTTTCCTGTTTTTATTAGTTTAGGGGTGATTCCTTTTAGTTTTTCAAGGATTTTTGCTTCTCGTTTCGTCCTGCTTGTTCTGAGTTGTTCATCTATTTCTTTGTGCCGGTAGTTTTTTTGGAGCCTGTCTTTTATTATTTTGTCGTCCTCTTTTTTTATTACAGCTTCTGCTCCTCTGGCTATTTCTTCTGTCATTAGAATTGGTTTGGACTGGTTATTTATATTATTTTTTGAATAGGTGTATTTAGAAGTAGAGGTTTTCGAAGTGGTTCTGCGTTTTTTTTCAGAATTCTTCTTCGTATTCCTCGTCGTTTAGGAAAAGCTCGTCCATTTCCCATTTGCTTAGTTTTTTCTGGTTTAGGATGTCTAGTTTTGGCTTTTTTCCGTGTTCGCCTCTTATTTCTTCGAGTTGGTGCTCGTCTTCCATGCTTTTCTTGTCGATTTCGTCTTCGTACATTTCGTTTTTCACCTCCCCTTTTTTTTTGGTTAGTTGTTCTTGTTTTTTCCCGGGTTTAGAGGACTATATAAAACTTTCTATTTTTTGACTACTTTTTAGTGGTTATAAACCGCCCCCCAGCTTTTTCAACCCTAAGAACAACGCATATTTCCTTATTTATAAAATTTATTGACAAAAAACTCTTATTTATAAACGAATCGACGGTAAGCCTTACAGTTCAGGCACTGGACCACGAGCTTCCCATTGCTAGTCCTCGCCCGGGAATTCTTTCCTGGCACAAGAAAAGAACTGCACTTCTTACAAAAACTTGCCTTTTGCTCCCTGGAAAAAGAAACTTTGTACCTCAACGAGATCTTTCTCGCCAGGGAAACATACCTGTCGGCAAGCTTTTGGCTCTCCACATGAATTTTTTCTGCCTGCCTGAAAAGCTCAGAAATCCTCTCCAAAGCTATTTTCTTCTGCGCAGGGCTCTTCTTCCTGCTCCTCACAACTTTCTTCTTAGCCATGATTTTCTTATTGCCTCCTATTATATAAGGATTCCCAAAACAAAAAGCTTCTATATAGAAGATAATTGTTTGTTCCAAACCCAAAAACAACATTTTTAAACAACCCTCCAAGATTGAAAACAAATGAAAAAACAAGAAAACACGCTAACAATATTCCTCAAAGGCCTCCTAATGGGAACCGCAGACATAATACCGGGAATCTCAGGAGGAACAATAGCATTCATCACAGGCATATACCAAAGACTAATACAAGGAATAAAAAACACAGGAATATTCCTACAAAACACCCTCACAAAAAAAACTTACAAGACAAAGAAAACCTTCAAAAAAAACATTTCCCTCATAGACTTCAACCTATTCATACCACTAATAACAGGAATAGCAACAGCATTCCTCGCAGGCGCATGGATCATCCCGGGCATAATAAACGCATACCCATTCTTCGTATACAGCTTCTTCACAGGACTCATCCTGGCATCAGCAGCCTACATATACACAGGAATAAAACACAAAAACTGGAAAGGATACACAACAGGCATCCTCGGAATAACAATAGGACTAACAATATCGGCAACCACAAGCACCATAATAACCACGAGCCCAAGCATAGTATTCATATTCTTCCTCGGAATGCTATCCCTCACAGCAATGATACTCCCGGGAATATCAGGAGCATTCATAGTATTCCTATTCGGCCAATACGAATTCATGCTCAATGCACTAAGAAACATCCACCTAGAATGGCCATATATAATATCCTTCGTAACAGGAGGAATAATAGGATTGCTCGCATTCTCACACCTCCTCTCATACTTACTAGAAAAACACCACTCACCCACACTCTTCTTCCTCTCAGGCCTAATGCTAGGAGCACTCTACACCCCAGTAACAGAAACAATCAACGCATTCATCGCCCCAAGCATAGCACTGCTCTCAACCACATTCTTCGCCCTGGGAATCCTGGCAGTACTAACAATACACTTACTAACAAAGAAATAATTAATTCTTAGACTCCTTCTTAATAGTATTCCAATGATACAAATACAAAGGAAGCCCCACGATGATCAACGCTAAATTATTAGCAGCACTCCTCTGCCTGTTACTCTTCACAGGGTCATGAGCCTCAACCCTCTCCTCCCAATCCCTGTAATCATCAAGCCACCTACTAACAGCCTCCATTTCATCCTCGCTAAGGCTGCCATTCTCCAATAAAACTTCAACCCTCAAAGAATGAGGCTGCGGGGGTTGCCTCGCCCAAATCCTCTGCTCCTCATCAGCCCCTGTAAAAACAAAAGCCTTCAAAGCCATATCTATTAATCCCACGCCACCAATAACTAATAAGACCAATCCCAGCATTGCAAATATGTAAAGATAAACCGACCGTATCTTGCTCTTCATAAACCACCAAAAACACTCAGAGATATATAAAACCTACCATTCACATTTAATTATTCCAAAGTAGTTAAAAAAACAAAATATTTTTATAAGAATTATAACAAACAATAACATAAACATGCAAAACCTTGAAACAGAAACGTTAGAAACAATTACTGCTATTTACAATGATAAACACGCGTTCAACGAATTATCATCTGAAGACTTCTTTAAACTAATAGAATCATACCACGCAAAAATAAAACACGACCTTACAATGCACATAATGGTAAAAGAAGCATACGTAGCAGCATTCTTTGAAGGCCTAAAAAACGATGCCTTACCAGGAAACATAAATTACGCCAACGGAGACGCATACATAATAGGCCACGCCACAGGAAGACAAACAAGAAATGAAATAAAAGAATTACACGAAAAAGGCCGTTTATCTGAAAAAGCAATGAACATAATAGAAAAACTATGAA